>JANMOK010000162.1:0-10448 GCA_031369165.1 Paracoccaceae bacterium | reverse complement strand
CGGGAGTCGGCAAAACTGCCGTCGTTGAGGGTTTCGCCCTGCGCATCGCCCAAGGCGACGTTCCGCCAGCTCTGCAAAACGTGGCGCTGCATATGCTCGATATCGGCCTGATGCAGGCCGGCGCATCGGTGAAGGGCGAGTTCGAAAAACGCCTGAAATCGGTGATTGACGAAGTGCAATCCTCGGAAACCCCGATCATCCTGTTCATCGACGAAGCCCATACCCTGATCGGTGCCGGTGGCGCTGCGGGCACCGGTGACGCCGCCAACCTGCTGAAACCGGCGCTGGCACGCGGCGAATTGCGCACGGTCGCCGCCACGACTTGGGCCGAATACAAGGAACATATCGAAAAAGACCCGGCTTTGACCCGCCGCTTTCAGGTGGTCAAAGTCGAGGAACCCTCCGAGGAAATGGCCATTTTGATGCTGCGCGGCGTGGCAGGCGTGCTGGAAAAACACCACAAAGTGCAAATTCTGGACGAGGCGCTGGAAGCCGCCGTCCACCTGTCGCACCGCTACATTCCCGCACGCCAGTTACCAGACAAGGCGATCAGCCTGCTCGACACCGCCTGCGCCCGCGTTGCCGTCAGTCAACACGCGACGCCCGCTCAGGTCGAAGATTTGAAGCGTCGAATCCAAAACTTGCGCATCGAAAAAGGCATCATTGAGCGCGAAGCTGTGGTCGGCATTGATGTGGCCGAGCGTCAGCTCGCGGGCAACAACGCCCTCGCCGAAAGCATCGACGCTTTGGGTATTGTCGAAGAGCGATGGGAAAAGGAGAAAGCGATAGTTGCCAAAATCATGGCGATCCGCGATTCGCTTTGGGCCAAATGGGCGGTGAAATCGGCTGAAACGGAGATGGCTGAAGCCAAGGCCGAAGCCACAGCCCCGGAAGTTGCCGAAGACAAACCCGATCCCGGCAATCTGGATGACCTCAAAGTGCTGATGGCTGAACTGGCCACATTGCAAGGCGAAAGCGCCTTGATCCTGCCAACTGTCGACCAAAACGCTGTCGCCGCCGTGGCGCAAGATTGGACCGGCATTCCGATGGGCCGCATGCTGACCAGCCAAACCGAAAAAGCTCTGCAACTCGCAACGATCCTGTCCGACCGGGTCGTCGGCCAGGACCACGCGATGGAAATGATCGCCCGTCGCGTGCAAACCACCCGCGCCGGTCTGGGCGCCCCCGAAAAACCGGTTGGCGTCTTCATGCTCTGCGGCCCGTCGGGCGTTGGCAAAACCGAAACTGCGCTGGCTTTAGCCGAAACTTTGTATGGCGGTGAGCAGAACCTCATTTCCATCAACATGAGCGAGTTTCAAGAGGCCCACACCGTTTCCACTCTCAAAGGGGCTCCGCCGGGCTATGTCGGCTATGGCAAAGGCGGCATTCTGACCGAAGCGGTCAGACGCCGCCCCTATTCGGTGATCCTTCTCGATGAAGTCGAGAAAGCCCATTCCGACGTGCACGAAATTTTCTTTCAGGTCTTCGACAAAGGCATGATGGATGACAGCGAAGGCCGGCGGATCGACTTCAAAAACACCCTGATCATCCTGACCTCGAACGTCGGTTCCCATGAAATCATGGCGATGACCGAAAAGGGGCGTGAGAAAGTCGATCAGGAGGCACTGGACAAAGCCCTGCGCGCACCTTTGCTCAAGGTTTTTCCAGCTGCCCTGCTGGGTCGCCTTATCACCATCCCTTATTACCCACTGTCCGACGGCATGATTGAAGCCATAGCCGGACACCAGTTGCGCAAGATCGGCAATCGTCTGCGCGACGGCCAAGATGCCGAACTGGTGGTCGGCAAAGGGGTGATGGACCTGATCAAAGCCCGCTGCACCGAAATCGAATCCGGTGGCCGCATGATCGACGCCATCCTGACCAACACCCTGCTCCCCGAACTCAGCCGCGGCGTTCTGAACCGCACGTTGGAAGGCAAACCGCTGACCAAAGTGACAGTGGGGACCGACAAGAAAGGGTTCACTTATACGTTTGAATAACATCCGGGTATTGGACGGGGCACCAGCAAACGCTCCGGGTGGATTAACGCAGCAGAAATCCCGGCAGCCGGTAGCCAATGCGGTGCAGCACCGCTGCCGTCTTGATCCGCTCACCCTCGGCCAGAACCTCGAATCCCAGCGCATTCGCCAATCGGTTGACCACGTCAAAAACGAAAACCACCAGCAGCGCATCGCGGACCGCATTGGTGGAAACGCCTTGATCATGAGCAGCGGTCAAGGCGGCATTGTCAAAATTGGCGGGTTCGGCGCAGACTTTTTCGATCACATCAAAGATTGCCATGATACGCGGCGCAAACCCGCCGCTGCGCCATTCGTCAAACAGCTCCGCTGTAATATCCGCGTGCATCCCCAATGTCGCGGTGCCGGTATGGATGCCAACGCAAAAGGGGCAGGCGTTGCGGTGCGAGGCAAAGGCGGCGATCAGTTCGCGCTCACCCGGTGTCCAGGCCGACGGTCCGCGCATCACCTGCCGCAGCAGCCGGATCCACGCCCGCCCGAACAGCGGCGGCCTGTATAGCGATGTCTTGATCACGTCGTCGGGCTCGATGCCGGCGACCAGTTGCATCACTCGCAACGCAAACTTGGTGCGGCGTCGATGGCCATTTTCGAGGATGTCCAGATACATATGTCAGTCCGCCGCTTCGACGGCGGCAAGCCGCGCCTTGAACCGAGCGGTTGCAGCGCCCAGCGCCGCCGCAACCGTCAGTTCAAATATCGCATCTTCCGAAATTCCGCCGTCGCGCAGGGTGCAGATGTCAGTTGCGGTTATCTGGAATGATCGGGTACGCACCTTTTCGAGAAAGCCCTCGGCAACATGACTGGTGCCACCGCCGTCGAAAGCAGACAGGCGCGCCCCTGGTTCGGTCTGCCCCGGTGCCTCAAGTGCGGCACCGCAAATTTCGCGCACTGCAAGGGGGATTTTCTCATGCTCCGATCCGCCCAACGTGTCGCCTCCGCATGCAAAACTCGGTCTTACTGGCGTGGCCCCCGGCAACGATACGACCCATTGCCGAGGATCACTTTGTTAAGCCGACAATCCTTCCAATTCCGCCGCCAAGGCGCGCGCATTGGCAATCGCCGCCTGCAGCGCGGCCAGTCGCGCCTCGTCGGTGGCACCTCCCGGCGTCGAGGCCAGCGACGCGTTGATTCGCGCTTGCATGCTGGCAGGAATTACCACACCGGAATTGGCGAGTTGCGATCTTGTCTGCACCAGCCTCAGCTTCCAGTCCGACCAGCTTTTTGTCACCTGCGCCAGTTCGGCCTGCAATTCAGCTGTGCGTGCATTTCCGGCGGTAACAGCGGACTGTTTTTCGTCAATTCGATTCTGGTAAGTGCCGCTGGCTATGCCCGATACGCCATTGATAAACCCGCCATCGGCAGGATCACTTGAGGTAACGCAGGCGCTCAGGCCAATAGCGGCGACTAAAATCAGGGGCGTTTTCATGTTCGGTCCTTCCAGTTTCATTTCAGCCTTTTGGCACAAAATCTGCCAGCCAAGCCATCGTTCCTTCGCTATCAGGCGTCATCTCGGCCACTTGCCTGGCAAATCGAGCAATATCGGCAGCCATCGTCTTTTCTACGCCTGACGCAGCGGCATTATTCTGCCAGCCGCTTTCGACTTGCCGCATTTCAGCGCTGAAATTTCGGTAAACCGACTTCAGCAGGTCGTCGTAATAGGTGCGCGTGCCGTCCAGCCGCAGCATGATCCGGTCGCGGCTAAGGCGAATTTCCGCAATATCGGCCTCGCCAACTTGCAAAACCGGCTCGGCATCGGCGTTGGTTTGCGCAATCGCCTTGATTTCGGCCAATGCGCTTTCGCTGATCTCCAACGTTCGCCCAACCGATGACAATGCCACCAGATCGGTGCGCAGTTTTTGCGCCGTCGCCGCCGCCAGAAACGCCATCCGCCCCGCCGCATCGGTGAAAAGACGCGCCACATTGGCCTCGCTTGGCACCGGCAAGCTGGCGGCGTAATTGGCAAAACCCGCCGCCAAATCGGTCTCAGAATGCGCCGCCTTGGCCAGAAAGCCCAAACCTTCCAAAGCCGCGCCAATCCGCGCCGGATCAGATTTCACCAAATCAGCAAACGTGCTGTTGGACAACGTCTTGTTGGCCAGACGGTCCAGTTCCGCCACGCGCTCGCGGGCAAAGGCCACAAACAGGCCATTTGGATATTTCGTCAGGTAATCCTGCACCCGAATAACGTCCGTTGTCGCACTGGCGACCCGCCATACTGCCACTTCCTGGGCAAACTCATCCGCCGCCAAAGCGTCGGCCTGCGGCGCGCCGAGAAAATTTTCGCCGATCGTGCCGTCTTCGACCAACGGCGCCTGACCGCCCGACGTGGCCAAAGCCACCTGCTGGCGGACCCGGCCCAGCATGATGCGAATTTCCACCCCATCGGTGGCAATATTGTCCAGCAAGGCTTGGGTAAAAACCGAATTGTCGCCCTTGCCGTCAAAGGCCGTTTTTCCCGGCTCGGCGGCGAATGCGATCAACAGCCCCAACCCGCCCTGCGCCCGCGCCAGGCCCGGCGCGGTGATACCCGCTGCCGCAAAGGGATTGTCGCGACAGGCGTCCAGAATGATCAGGCCAACACCGGGGTTAGCCACACTCATCGCATTGCGCACCGAGGTGATCGGCAATGCGGCGTCGCTCAACCCGGTCGTGATGTCGGCAAAGTCGGTGCCGATCAGGTAATTCTCGCCCGCAACCTCAACCCCGTGGCCGCCATAATAGAACAAGGCCACCTCAGCGTCGTTCATGGCTGCTTGAAACGCGATCAGCGCCGCCGACATTTCTGCCCCTTCGGCATCCAGAACTTCGGTAACCTCAAAACCGATCGTGCGCAGCTTGTCCGCCATCGCCGCCACATCATTCGCGGGATTTTTAAGAGAAAGCCCGCTCAAATCATAGTCGGCGTTGCCAACCAGCAATGCCACCCTGCCTGCGGCCGAAACAAGGTTGGGCACAATCAGCAAGACCAGAAAGGCAAGTAAGGACCGCAACCAAGCACCTCGAACATTTGTCTGGCTCTTCAAGCGCAATCTAGCACAGGCTGAAAGGCGATGCATTGCCTGTATTTGCCCTTCGCCCAATTTCTGCGGGCAATCCTGCAACGCGCTGATTCCAAAAGGATCGTTACCAATAGTGAAACTTGTCACGGCCGCTTCCTTGGCGTTAAGATGGCACCAATGTAACGATGGCACCTGTCTCATCCGTCAGAGCAATTGATTGCAGAGAAGTTACATGCGCAAGCTTTTAACCTACCGACTTGCAGCTCTCGCCATTTCAGTCTGGGCACAGGCTGATTTGGCGCTGGCCCAGGATTATTGCAACTTCACGGAGGCTCCAACTTACCTTTGCGTATTGGTGATCCCCGGTGATCCGGTGGCCGGCAACCCCTCCAGTCTGGAATCGCGCATGATTGCCAGCGACTTTCGCCTTGGCTCTTTTGTGGGGCCGAGTCCTGATTTCGCTTCCGCTGGCGCTGGCGGCGCAGCGCTGCCAAGCCTGATTGGGGTCGGTCTGGGCTACTCCAGCGTTTCCGTAGAGAATTTTCAGATCGATCGCAGCGAACTGCCCTTCAGTTTTTCAAGGCCGCTGGCCGATCCGCGCTATGCCTTGGTTTTTGACCTGCCGATTTCATATACCGAAATTCAGGTCGGCAGTTTTTCTTTTTCGCGGATCTATTCTGCCTCGGCCGGGGCGGGCGTGCGGCTGGCGATGCTTGACAATTGGACGATTACCCCAACGTTGCGACTTGGCGCCATGTATTCTGTCGATGACAATATTACCGCTTGGCTGGGCGGGGCCTCGGTGGTTTCCAATTTCACCACCAGTCTGGGTGCCTTGGACCTGTCGATTGGCAATCAGCTCAGCTTCATCGGCACCTTGCCGGGAAGCAACGGCGGATATGACTTGAACAACACCGTCCTGCGCAATGGACTTGGCCTTGGCGGACCGACGGCAGCGCAGATATTCGATCGGCCGGTTACCTGGGAAGCGTCGGTTGTGAACACACAGTATTTTGGCACCGACCTTTTCGCTGAAAATACCACCGATGTCGCGGTTTCCTTCGGCAGCCAAAACTCCGAAAATGGCGTAACCTGGGATTCGATGCGCCTTGGCCTGACCTATACTTTCAGCGACACGTCGTTTGAAGGCCTCGAACTCAACTTCGGCTATCGGTTCTAGGGTGTGACCATGAAAAAAATCTCATTGGCCCTGTTATTGACGACCAGTCTTGCGGCCTGCTCGGGGGGGCCATTCTTGACCTGGCAACCCGAAACACCCGCCGAGCGCGCCATGCGCGAAAGCACCGAGCGCCTGCAATCAACCATCGGCGAAGGATCGCTGTTTGGCGCGGCGGCAGGTGCCGTACTGGGCGGCCTGGCGGGAGGTGCCGAAGGCGCGTTCCAGGGGGCGGAACTTGGCCGGCTGGGCGGCGCTGCCGCCGGCGGCTATGTGCGGCAACTGCAATCGCAATTCGCCAGCCAGGAAGCCGTGCTCAATCAGGTTCTGGCCGACATCGCGCGCACCAACGCCGAACTGGAACGCGCCATCGCCAACATGCGCGGCCTGATCGCCGAACGCCGGGCCGCTTTGGCCGCCGACAATTCTGCCAGCACCATCGCCCGCGCCAATCGCAACAGCGTCGAAATACAGGCCGCCATCGCCGCAGCCAGCCAGCAGGCAGAATTCTTTGGCGAGGCGCGCGGGCTGCTGCTGTCGGAAGGCGCATCGGCTGCGGTCCTGGATCCGCAATTGGCCCTGCTGGCCGAACGCATCGCCGTGATGCGTGAAATCTCGTCTGGCCTCGCGGCGTGACCGACATGCGCAGCAATGTTTTAAGGAAGTGAACTTGAAGGCATCATTCGCCATTGCTGTCAGCGCCGCACTGATTTTGGCATCCTGCACCGAAGGCCCGGTGCAGACTTCTGCGCCCAACGCCGCTGTCGTGTCGGAAACTGCGGCCGAAAAAGCTTTGCGCGAAAGCAATGACCGGCTGCAGAAAACCGTTGTCGAAGGCATGGTGATCGGCACCACCGCCGGGGCATTGTTCGGGGCATTGAATGACGGGCGCCGAGGGGCGCTGCGCGGTGCGGGGATTGGTCTGATCGGCGGCAGCGCTGCCGGAATTTATGTTCGAAATCTGCAAGCCAAATATGCCTCTGAAGAGCGTGTCCTCAATCAGGTGCTGCAGGACATCGCCCGCACCAACGCGGAACTGGAACGCAGCATTTCCGCCATGCGTACCTTGCTGGCGGAAAACAAAGCAGCGATTGCCAAGGGCACCAGCGGTGCAAAGGCGCGCGGCAGGACCGGTCTGGCCGAAATGCGCGAGGCAATTTCGCATGCCAATCAACAATCGCAATTTTTTGGCGAGGCGCGCGGTTTGCTCATTTCACAAGGTACCAACGGCGCGGCGATGGATCCGCAACTTGCCAGGCTTTCGCAGCGCATTGCAACCATGAAAGAACTTTCCGCCGGTCTCGCGGCGGCTTTGTAATGCTTTTGGCAACTTTTGCGTTTTTGCCAAAGTTTGAGGTCGGCACCAATTCGAAAATGAAATAACGTTTACGATTTAGCAATCACTTTCGGCCACAATTTGGTATAATCGTAGTAAGGAAAAGTTTTCTCGAAAACTTTTCAGTCTTAAGATTTTTCGAGAAAAATCTTCCTTAAGAGGGTAATTTGTAAATACTTCGTTGTTACTTAGAGCAGCAAACAAATTCTGCCTTTTCAACCCGACCGTTTCGCCCTCAAAGTGACTCCGGGCACTGCAGATCGCGCAACAAATCGCGGCCCGAAACCGGATTGGCTGCCGTGTCGAATGCCATTTCCATGAACAGCCTGGCGTCGCCCGACCGCAGATCAACCAACAATCTTTGTCCGCCGTCGCGTTCCCGGATCCGCAATCCATCCAGCAAATGCAACAGCCCCCAAGGGCCCAGCGATTGTAGTGATTGTTGGCCTGCGCCAGTTTCAAACAAGATCGAAACCCCCAATTCCGGCTGCGGCCCCGGCCATTGCAGCGTCGCGGCTTCGCCCGTCGTCACCACCGGCGCTTTGCTTCCACCAAAGGAAACTTCCGCCGATCCGCGCTCCGCCAAAGCCGAAAGCTGCACTGCCGCCGCCATGCTGGACGCATCGCCGAAATAAGCCTGCCTTGCCGCCTCAAGGCGTTCAAAAAATGCGGCGGATTCCGGCGTGAACCCGGCCAAACGCGCTTCGGGCAACCAGCGCCACGGACTGGTGCCACGGTCCATCAACCGCGCCAATTGCCGTGAGAAGAACGACGCCAGCATGCCGTCAGGTCCGACCAATTCGGCAAAATCTTCCGGCGCGATGTCGGCCCCGCCGACAAAGGGATACGTTGACGCCATAACAGGCCCACAATGAACGTAGACCTGATTTCGCCACAAAGCATTGACCGCGTTGTCCAACAAATCCTCGCTCGATGCACTTGTCTGCGCCAGCACGTCTTCAACGATCTGCCCCACCAAAACAGGCGCTTGCCGCAAGGTTGCAATCGAATTGGCCCGTGATTGCACATCCATCAGCCGCCGCGCCCCAACGGCCTGGTCAACTTCGATCGAGGCCAGGGCTACATTCAACGCCGCAAACATTTGCGAAATATCGGCCATTTTCCCCTGCTCGACAAACTGCAAGGCGGTGCCGAATTCGGTGGCGATTTTTAACTGGTTGGGGTGTGAACGGCTGCGGTCATTGCCCCCCGATTGCAGCCAAACTTCGGTCAAAAGCTGGGCCAGGGGCGAATTGGACGCGCCAAGGATACCCGAAATCAACACCGCGCCGGGCTGATCGGAAAACGGTTTGACCCGAATATCGGCCAAAAAAGCCTTCCAGACCTCGATGGTTCTCGTTTGCAGATGGTCAAGAACCAACGCCCCGTCATCACCCTGCGCTGCCGGAATGGCTACACCCAAGCGCGCCGATTCCGCCTGTGCAACCACCAAAGCCGCAGCGACGCCGCTGGACTTTGCCCAGTCCCAGCCGGTCGCGGTGAACAAGCCGCCGATGGCATCGTCCATTGCCTTGCCCGACCGGCGCGTCAGGACCGCATCAATCCGTGACACCCTTTGCACGGCATTCCAGCCACTCAAATGCGCCGCCTCCGCAGACCGCGACAGTTCCAGAAACGCCCGCTCGCTGATCGTCGCCTCGCCCGCAAAAACCACGGCCTGTGCCAGCAACTCACCGTCCGCTTCGCCAATCACATCGGCTGGCCCGCCCATCACCTTCACATGCCGCGCCAGCCCGGAAATCCCCGGGATCAGTTCTTCACGCGCAGTCAGCCAGTCGCGCAAAAAGACCGGGTTCCACGTCGCTTCGCCCTGCAAGATTGAGCGAACGCGCAGGTCGTCGTATAGCGCAATACCCGTGCCGTCCGAGGCAATCGCTACCGCCAAAGCATCGCCAATCAACTTTGGCATGATCGCATCAGCCACCCGCCCAAACCGTTCCCGTGCCGCCTGTCCCGGATCGCTCCAGCCAAACAGATGGACAAGGCCGAGCGGTGATGATCCCGCTCGGCCATCAACCGCCGCAACCGCCGCCGCAAGCCGATCCATTTCGCTCACAAATGCCGGAATCTGCATCTGCGCCCCAGCCGCCATCATCGCCGCCTCGTCGGGCAAACCGCTCAGCAATTCGCCGCGAAACCGCCACTCGCTCCAGCCGCCCCATCCGGCGAGTGCCAAGACCAAGACCAATGCGCACCAAAAAACCGCTTTGCCACGCGCCGATTTCTTCTGCACCGGCTTGAAAGTTCGACTGCCATCGACCAGAGCGATGCAATTGTCGATGAAAGCCACCAGATCGGCATAGTCCGTACCCGCTCTTTGCCCCTGCTCGCGGATTTTACGCAAACCTTCCAGATTGGTGTCGCGCCCGCGAAACAGCGCCGCCATCGCCCCCGCCGACCAGGCCTTCAGCGGCATTTTCCGATTGGCCCGCGCATGTGTATCCAGCACAACCAACAGGGCATAACGCGCCGGGGCAACCGAAGCTTCGCCAACCCCGCGCCGCAATGCTTCTTTCTCAAATGCATCCAGCACGTCGCGCGCTTGCGTCAACAGGCGGTTCGCATTGGGTGCCGGGTCGCGGATCAAGCTTTCCGCCAAGGCAAAAACCGGTCGCGCCAAATCGGTAAACAGGGCTGGATCGGGCCGTTTGCCAAAGGCCGAGCGCGGACGAATTACCGTTTTGGGCCCGGAAAAATCCTTGTCATTCATGGCGTCTCAAAGCTTGCCCTCGGCAATCCAGCCGCGCAGCAATTCTTCGCCTGCCTCAAAATGCATCGAATCCTCGCGTCCATAGCCCGCGCCCCAATACCAGCCCTCATCATTGAAAAACTCGGCCAGGATCACCAACCCAAACTGCGTGCCGCCATCGCCCATG
>JANMOK010000157.1:0-4142 GCA_031369165.1 Paracoccaceae bacterium | reverse complement strand
GGACAACTTCCTTGCCGTCTTGCTGGGGTGCGATGCCGTTGGCGGATCAAACCGGGCACAATGGTGCTATGCGCCGTTTGATGAGCTGATTCAGAAAGCCAAAGTCTCTGCGGATCAGGCCGAGCGCATCAAGCTCTATGAAGAAGCGCAGGTTATCTTCAAGGAACAGGCACCTTGGGCAACAATTGCCCATTCCGTGGTCTATGACCCGATCAGCCCGAAGGTCGTTGACTACAAGATCGAACCCTTTGGCCTGCACGACTTTTATGGCGTGAGCCTGAGCGAATAGGTCGTTGACCTGACATGCGGGCGGCGTTTGCCGCCCGCAGTTTTTGGCGGAACATTTGATGCCAGCTTCCCCTATTCCCGACAGGTACCAGCCGTTTCGCACAATTGCGCGCGATTTGGGATTGGACGCAGTTGCCCTGGTGCCTGGGGCGAATTTTACGCGGTTGTTCGGGGTGAGTTTTCATACGTCGGAGCGGCCGTTGCTGGCGGTTATTCCGCTGGAGGGCAAACCGGCGGCCATTGTTCCGAATCTGGAGCTGGATTCGTTTGCCAAAATCGGCTTTGAGGGCGCGGTTTTCGACTGGCGTGACCAGACTGGATATGCGGCGGCATTTGCCGCTTTGGCGGCCCACCTGCCGGTGAACGGACTTGGCGTCGAGGGGCAGGGGATGCGGGTATTTGTGCATAATGCGCTTGTGCAGGCGAGTCGAGGTCTGCGAATTATTGACGCCGAAAAGGCGATTTCGGGGCTGCGCATCTGCAAGAATGACGACGAGATTGCCGCGCTGGAACGGGCGATAGCGATATCCGAACAGGCGCTTTGCGCCACCTTGGCCGAGGTTCGTGTCGGCATGAGCGAAAAGGAAATTGAAGCGCGGCTGGTTGGCCATATGTTTTCTGGCGGTGCCGAGGAATTGTCCTTTGGGCCCATCGTTGCGGCTGGAGATAATTCGGCCATGCCCCATGCACATGCGCGCGGCGATTATCGAATCCGCGCCGACGATGCGCTGTTGTTTGATTTTGGCGCCCGGTGGGGCGGGATGAACGCCGACATCACGCGAACGGTATTTGTAGGCGAGGTCGGCGATACGCAGCGCCGGGTTTATGAAACGGTGCTGCAGGCCAATATGGCGGCACATTCGGCAAGTCGTCCGGGGGCGACGGCACACGATGTTGATGAGGCCGCAACTGCGGTGCTGGAGGCATCGGAGTTCAGCGACCGGATCAGGCACAAGACCGGTCATGGTCTGGGTCGTGAGGTGCACGAGGACCCCTATATCATGCGCGGCAACCACCAGCAGCTGGAGCCCGGCATGGTGTTCACCATCGAGCCCGGCCTGTACAAAACTGGCGCGTTTGGCGTGCGCATCGAGGATGACGTGGTGGTGACGGCAACGGGCTGTCGGTCACTGACGAAGTTTGCCAAAGATTTGCGGGTTGTCGGATGATCAAATTTGCTTTCGCCCGCCTGTTGACGTTTGTGCCGACATTTATCGGCGTGACAATAATATCTTTCGCCTTCATCCGGGTTTTGCCGGGTGATCCCATCATCGTCATGGCCGGGGAGCGCGGGCTGTCGCCAGAACGCTATCAGGAACTGGTGGCGCAGTTTGGTTTCGACAAGCCGATATTGCAACAATACTGGCAATATCTGGTTGGGGTACTGCACGGCGATCTGGGCACGTCTTTTGTGACCAAAAAGCCGGTTTGGGACGAGTTTTTTACCCTGTTTCCGGCCACGGTTGAATTGTCATTCTGCGCCATGGTTTTTGCCATTGTTTTGGGTCTGCCGGCGGGGGTGATTGCGGCGATATACCGGGGCAAATTTTTTGATCGGGCGCTGATGACAACGGCGCTTGTTGGCTATTCGATGCCGATTTTCTGGTGGGCATTGCTGCTGATCATCGTCTTTTCTGGTTGGCTGGGCTGGACACCGGTATCGGGGCGGATTTCGCTGCTGTTTTACTTTGACGATGTGACCGGGTTCATGTTGATTGACTCGGCTCTGTCGGGGCAAAAGGGTGCATTTTCCTCGGCTCTGGCGCATTTGATTTTGCCAACGATTGTGCTGGGAACGATTCCATTGGCCGTCATCGCCCGGCAAACGCGGTCGGCGATGTTGGAAGTTCTGTCCGAGGATTACGTGCGAACGGCGCGGGCAAAGGGATTGTCGCCCTATCGGATCAACGGGATACATGCGTTGCGCAACGCCCTGATCCCGGTGGTGACGGTGATTGGGTTGATGGTCGGCACTTTGCTGGCGGGCGCAATCCTGACGGAAACGATTTTCTCATGGCCGGGGATTGGCAAATGGATGATCGATTCAATCACCCGGCGGGATTATCCGGTGGTGCAAGGCGGGCTGATGCTGATTGCGGTGATTGTGATGATCGTCAATCTGACGGTGGATTTGATGTATGGCTTGATCAATCCAAAGATCAGGGCCGGTTGAGATGAGCGACACAAAATCAGTGGTGCAGTCGCGGCCAGGCGTACTGCGGGAGTTCTGGAGTTACTTCCGGGAAAATCGTGGCGCGCTGATCGGGTTTTGGGTGTTTGTGTTTTTCATCGTCGTGGCGCTGTTTGCCAATGTGATTGCACCGCACGGACCTGTCGAGCAATTCCGCGATGCCTTGCTGTTTCCACCAGTCTGGCAAGAGGGCGGCTCGTGGACGTTTCCTTTGGGCACCGATGCCGTGGGGCGCGATATGCTGTCACGGCTGCTGTTTGGCGCGCGCTATTCGTTTTTTATCGGGCTGGTCGTGGTCATCCTCTCGACCAGTGGCGGCATTGTGATTGGCTTGATTGCGGGGTTTTCCGGCGGCTGGCTGGACACAATCATCATGCGCGTCATGGATGTGATCCTGGCGATTCCGTCATTGCTGATGGCGCTGGTTTTGGTGGCGATATTGGGGCCGTCGCTGACCAATGCGATGGTTGCCATAGCCCTGACGCTGCAGCCGCATTATGTGCGGTTGACCAGATCTTCGGTGATGAACGAATTGACCAAGGATTATGTCACCTCGGCGCGCGTCGCAGGTGCGGGTACGTTGCGGTTGATGTTTGTGACGGTGCTGCCGAATTGTCTGGCCCCGATCATAGTGCAGGGCGCTTTGTCGTTTTCGACTGCCATTCTGGACGCCGCCGCGTTGGGGTTTCTGGGCGTCGGCGCACAGCCGCCAACGCCCGAATGGGGCACGATGCTGGCGGATTCGCGCGAGTTTGTATTGCGGGCCTGGTGGGTGGTGACGTTTCCGGGGCTGGCGATTTTGACAACGGTTCTGGCCATCAACCTGATGGGCGACGGGTTGCGCGATGCGCTTGATCCAAAGCTGAAGCGGAGCTGACATGACCCTGCTTTCCATCCGCAACTTATCGGTCGATTTCCAGACTGCCGGCGGGTTGTTTCGGGCGGTGGACGCGGTGGATCTGGACGTCGATAGCGGCGAGATTCTGGCGATTGTCGGCGAAAGCGGGTCGGGGAAATCGGTTTCCATGCTGGCGCTGATGGGGTTGTTGCCTTGGACGGCGAAGGTCAGCGCCGACGTGCTGGCGTTTGAAGGGCGCGATTTGGTGGCAATGATACCCCGAGACCGGCGCAAGATCATCGGCAACGAAATGGCAATGATCTTTCAGGAACCGATGTCGTCGTTGAACCCGTGTTTTACGGTTGGATTTCAACTGAAAGAGGCTCTGCGAACCCACACGGCCTTGGACAAGGCGCAGCGCCATACCCGGGCGATCGAGTTGCTGGAACAGGTGGGGTTGCCTTCGCCGGAGGCGCGGCTGGCTGTGTTTCCGCATCAGTTGTCTGGCGGCATGAATCAGCGGGTGATGATCGCGATGGCGATCGCCTGTCGGCCCAAGCTGTTGATCGCCGATGAGCCGACCACGGCGCTGGACGTCACGATCCAGGCGCAGATTCTGGATTTGCTCGCCGCGCTGCAGGCGGACACAGGCATGGCTTTGATCTTGATTACGCACGACATGGGTGTTGTGGCCGAAACAGCGGAACGGGTATCGGTGCAATATGCCGGGCAAAAGGTTGAGGAACGGCGGGTTGGCGAGCTGTTCGCGCATCCGCGCCATCCCTACACGGCGGCGTTGCTGGATTCGCTGCCCGAGCGGGCGAC
>JANMOK010000335.1:0-5646 GCA_031369165.1 Paracoccaceae bacterium | reverse complement strand
TCCCAGTCGCAACTCGCCCCCAATCGCTTGAGCTGCTCAACAATCGTCCCGCCCGACTGTTCCTTCCACTCCCATACCTTCTCCAGAAACTTCTCGCGCCCAAGTTCCCGCCGGCCCTTGTTCCCGGTCCGCGCCAGCTCCTTTTCCACCGCCAGCTGCGTCGCAATTCCCGCATGGTCGGTGCCCGGCTGCCACAAGGTGTCAAACCCCTGCATCCGCTTCCAACGCACCAGAATGTCCTGCAGCGTGTTGTTGAACGCATGCCCCACATGCAGCGAGCCAGTCACGTTCGGCGGCGGAATCATGATGCAAAACGTCTCGTCGCGGCTCGCATTCGCCCCGGCCCGAAACGCCCCAGCCTCCAGCCAACGCGCCAAAATCTCCGCCTCGGCGCGAGCTGCGTCGAAATTCTTGTCCAAAGTCATGCGATCAATCCCACTGGTTGCGGGCTGTTTATCGCTTCAAACCCGCAAGGAAAACCCCTCAACCAGCATCAGGGCAATGCAAATAACCATTCGCCCATGATCTTGCGGCCCTCCGATACGACCAGCGCCCGGTCGTTGTCATGCAGGTTTTCCAATTCGACAATTCCCGACCAGTCGACCGGAATTTCCTTTGCCAGCCAGTGCGAATACCCCACTGGCAGCCGCGCAATCAAATCCCTGCGCATTTCCGAACCGTCCAGCATCAATTTGTCGTGCAATTCCACCACCAGAAATGCGCCCCGCAGCGCGGCCAAAACATCCGCGGTCAAAACGCTGAATTCGGCCCCTTCAATGTCGCAAATGACCAGCGCTTTTTCCCCGACAAAATCATGCGCGCTCAATTTCCCGGCAAAAGTTTCATCTGCCTTGCCCAAAACGATCACCTTGTCGCGCACCCCGTTGGTTTGGGCATTCAAAGCGATTGCCGCCCGACCGCTCTCGGTCATTTCAAAGCAGATCGCCCGCCGGGCCCAAGCCGATTTGACCAATCCGATCGCATAAAACCCGTCTGCCGCACCAATGCAAACGGCGTCGCCATAGGGGCCGTGACGTTCCAATTCCGCGAAAACCGTCGGCTCATAGATCCCCAGAACTTTCGGTGCCAAGGCCCCGCGCGAAATGTTGGAAGCGCCATCAAGCACCAAGCCCTTAAAAACGCCACGGCGAATGGTACCGCCGCTTGCGGCGAATATCTGATTGGAAATCCGCTTGCGCCGGATTTTCACAAACGCTTTTGTCAAAGCGTCCAACAACTTGGCCATAAGTCTTTCTCACCCAATCCGGTTACACCGCATGTTCCAACATTGCGCGCACAGGGCAAGCAGTATTTGCCGACGCTTGTATAAGGAACGGTTATCCGCCACGATCCAGCTTCGTCGTCAGGTGAATCAGCGACTCCAGCGACTTCACCCCTTCGATCTCGCCAATCCTGTCCAAACACCCATCCAGCTTCGCCGTCCCCAAAGCCGCCACCTGCACGTTCAAATCAAACCGACCCGACGTCGTATGCACCGCCCGCACCTCCGGCACCGATTTCAGCCGCGCCAGAACCGACACCAGCCTGTGCGGGTCCACGACCACCAGTACCGTGGCCCGGATCAGCGCCGCATCCGCGCTCGCACCCAACTGCACCGTATAGCCCACAATCGTTCCATTCCGCTCCAGCCGTTCCAGCCGCGCTTGTGCCGTGGTGCGAGCCACGCCCAGTTCCCGCGCGACCAATGCCAAGGGCAGCCGGGCGTTTTTGCGCAGCAATGCCAACAGCTTATCGTCAAGTTCATCCTGCATATTGCCCAATTTTCCGTCATAGCGCCGTAAATTAACGGCCAAATGTGCATATTAACGCTGCAAACTGACCAGTCAACGGATCATAATTCCCGCGAACGTAAGGAACCGACATGCTCAATACCGAAGTCAAGGCTTGGACAAACCCGATCTCCTATCTGAAATCCGCGCAACCCGATGCGCCGGTCCTGTTCAATGCGCCCGCGATTTTGCACGCCACCGCACAGCGCTTCCTCGCTGGTTTCCCCGGTCTCGTCACCTATGCTGTCAAAGCCAACCCCGATGAGGCCGTCATCACCAACCTGCTCGCCGCTGGCATCAAAGCTTTCGACGTCGCCTCGCCGTTCGAAATCGCCCTGATGCGCCGCCTTGGCGGAAATGTGACGCTGCACTATCACAACCCGGTCAAATCGCGTTCCGAAATCACCTTCGCGCACAGGAACGGCGTCAAATCCTATGCGCTTGACTCGCATTCCGAACTCAAACGCATCGCCGCTATCGCCCCGGCACCGGGCACTGAGCTTTCAGTTCGCTTCAAACTCGACATCAAAGGCGGCCATTACGATTTCGGCAGCAAGTTCGGCTTGGTCGAATCCGAGGCCGCAACCCTGCTCAAGGACGTCGCCGCCGCCGGATTCACCCCCAGCCTGACCTTCCACCCTGGCACCCAATGCGTGGATCCCGAAGCCTATACCAAATACATCCACGCCGCCGCCCGCATCGCCCGTGCCGCTGGCGTTGCAATCCACCGCCTCAACGTCGGCGGTGGTTTCCCGTCGCGCCGTGGCGAAGCCGTGCCCGAACTTGAAGTCTTTTTTGACGCCATCGACAAAGCCATGTCCGCCTTCCCAACCCGCCCGGCGCTGGTCTGCGAACCCGGTCGCGGCATGGTTGGCCCAGCGTTTGCCCTTGCGGTCGGTGTCAAAGCCATCCGCGACAATGGCGACATCTTCCTCAACGATGGCATCTACGGCGGCCTGACCGAATTTCCCTATCTGACCGTCAACACCGACTTCACCGTCCACGCCAGCGACGGTCGACTGCGCCGTGGCCCGACCAAGGCCTCGCGGGTTTTCGGCCCGACGTGTGATTCCGCCGATGTGGTGCCCGCGCCGATGCACCTGCCCAGCGACCTTGATGAAGGCGACGTCATCGTGTTCCACGGCATGGGTGCCTATGTTCTGGGCCTGAATACGGCATTTAATGGCTATGGCAATATTGCCCAAATTTCGGTGCTGTCACTCAGCTGACACAGTGGCGTTAACCAAGGTTCAATCCAAACCGTGCTATCTTGGCCCGACCGACTTTGAACCCTAAGTTATCGTAATGGCTCTACCCAGTTCAACGCGTCCTTCGCGGACCCATATCTTCATTATCGATGGCACGCTCAGCCGTTTCGAAGAAGGGCGCGAAACCAACGCGGGACTGCTCTATAAACTGCTCCGCGACCAAGGCCCGCTGCGCGATCAAACCTATGGCTATGACTCGGGCGTGCAAGGCATGGGCCTCACCAAATGGCTCGATGTCCTCATGGGCAAAGGCATCAATGATTCGATCCTGAATGCCTATGCCACGCTTGCCAGCCGCTATCGCTCTGGCGACAGGATCATGTTGTTTGGCTATTCGCGCGGTGCCTATGCGGTGCGTTCGCTGGCGGGCTTCATTGGTCGCGTGGGCCTGCTGTCGCACGAACATGCGACCGAATCCAAAACCATTCAGGCCTTCCGCCACTATGAGGCGGAAAAACTTACCCTCTCCGGGCGCAAGTTCGCCAATATGTTTTGCCACGCCAAAGTGCCCATCGAAATGGTCGGCATCTGGGATACGGTGCGCGCCCTTGGCCTGCCCTATCCAATCCTGGCCCGCCTCGCGCCAATGGCAACTGCCTTTCATAACGACGAACTTGGCCCGACAATCCGCAACGGCTTTCACGCCCTGGCCATTGACGAAGACCGCGCCGCCTATGAACCCGTGGTCTGGAAAAAAGCCAAAGGCTGGATGGGCCGCATGGAACAGGCGTGGTTCGCCGGGGCGCATGCCGACATCGGCGGCAATATCTGGGCCAAGCCCCAGGCGCGCGCCCTTTCCAACATTCCGTTTCGCTGGATCGTCGAACAGGCCCAATCCTGCGGCCTGATCCTGCCCGACGGCTGGCGCGACAAGTTTCCATGCGATCCGGCCGCTCCGATGCTGGGCAACAACAACGGCAATGGTCGACTGTTTCGCACCCGGATGCCGCGCCGCATTGGCGCGGGCTTTGGCGAATACATCCACGCCAGCGTCAACGACCGCGAAAAACTTCTGCCCGGATACCTGCCCATTGCCCAGCGAGCCGAGCCCGAATCCCCGGAACCTGCTCTGGCCTGATTGAACCCCGACCCAGCCGCCGCTAAGCAGGCGCATGGGCAAAGCAATCATGTTTCAAGGCACCGGTTCCAACGTCGGCAAATCGCTGATCGTCGCGGGCCTCTGCCGCCACTTCGCTCGCCAAGGCTTGCGCGTGCAACCCTTCAAGCCGCAAAACATGTCCAACAACGCCGCAGTTACCGCTGACGGTGGCGAAATTGGCCGCGCCCAGGGCCTGCAAGCCCGTGCCTGTTACCTTGAGCCGCACACCGACATGAACCCGGTTCTGTTAAAGCCCGAAAGCGAAACCGGGGCGCAGGTCATCGTCCAAGGGCATCGCCTGACTACCGTCAAGGCCCGCGACTATGCCGCCTTGAAGCCCGCCATCCTGCCCAAAGTGCTGGAAAGCTTTGCCCGCCTGCGCGCCAATTCCGATCTGGTCATCGTCGAGGGTGCCGGCAGCCCCGCCGAAATCAACCTGCGCCAGGGCGACATCGCCAACATGGGCTTTGCCCAAGCCGCCAACCTGCCCGTCATCCTGATTGGCGATATCGACCGCGGCGGCGTTATTGCGCAAATCGTCGGCACATGTGCGGTGCTTTCGCCCCATGACGCCAGCCGCATAAAAGCCTTTCTCATCAACAAGTTTCGCGGCGATCCTGCGTTATTTTCTGACGGTTTGGCCAGCACCGAAACCCTCAGCCACTGGCCATCGCTTGGCTTGATCCCGTGGTTCCCCGACGCCCATAAACTGCCCGCCGAAGACGCGCTCGATCTGCGCAGCGGCGGCACCGGCGCGATCAAAATCGCGGTGCCACTGCTATCGCGCATCGCCAATTTCGACGATTTCGACCCGCTCAAAGCCGAATCCGGCGTCACCCTGCACATGATCCCGCCCGGCCAGCCCATCCCCGCCGACACCAATCTCATCGTCCTCCCGGGCACCAAATCGACAATCGCCGACCTGGCATTCCTGCGCCAGCAAGGCTGGGATATCGACATCCTTGCCCACGCCCGCCAAGGCAAACCGGTGCTCGGCATCTGCGGCGGCTATCAGATGCTCGGACGGATGATCCACGATCCCGACGGCATCGAAGGCCCGCCCGGTCGTGTCAGCGGCCTCGCCCTGCTCGATGTTGAAACCACCATGCTGCCCGATAAAACCCTGCGCCGCGTCAGCGGAACCTGCGGCGCAAACCCGATCCAAGGCTACGAAATCCACCTCGGCGCCACAACCGGCGCCGATACGAAGCGCCCGATGCTGACCATCCAGTCCCGCCCCGAAGGCGCCACCTCTTCCAATGGCCAAATCCAGGGCTGCTATATCCACGGCCTGTTCGCCGCCGATGGCTTCCGCCATGCCTTCATCACCGCTCTCGGCGGCCCGCAATCAACGCAAAACTATGATGTTTCAATCGAGCAGACGCTCAACGCCCTGGCTGACCATATCGCCCGACACGTCGATTGCGACGAGTTGCTAAAAATCGCGACTTAATCCGTCAAACTGATGTTCAGCGCCCGCGAAATCTCG
>JANMOK010000145.1:0-2596 GCA_031369165.1 Paracoccaceae bacterium | reverse complement strand
TGCGGCTACGCTGTTTGATGCGTCGTTTGCCTTGGGTGCCTTTGTGGCGGGCATTGTTTTGGGTGAAAGCAAGCTGAGCCAACGCGCCGCAGAAGAGGCAATGCCGCTGCGCGATGCCTTTGCGGTGCTGTTCTTTGTGTCGGTTGGCATGTTGTTCAATCCGCTCATATTGGTCGAGCAGCCGTTGGCTGTTTTGGCGACGCTGGCAATCATTGTTCTGGGCAAGTCATTGGTGGCTTTCGCTTTGATACGAATTTTGGGGCGATCAACGGGCACGGCTTTGCAGGTTTCGGCAAGCCTGGCGCAAATTGGCGAGTTTTCCTTCATTCTGGCGGGATTGGGCGTTGCGGCTGGCATGTTGCCGCCGGAAGGGCGCGACCTGATCTTGTCGGGGGCTATCCTGTCGATACTGCTCAATCCTCTGGCGTTTTTAATGGCCGACAGGTTTGCTGGAAAGCACGACGAAGGCACGTTGATTGTGGCAACAGCAGCGCCAAAACCCAAGTCTGCGCCGGCCGTTGACGCGGCGCACAGCGTGATTGTTGGCTATGGTCGGGTCGGCTCGGTTGTCGGCGCGACTTTGGCCAAGGCGAAACAGAAAATGATGATCTTTGAAATGGATGACGAAAATTTGGACGCCGCCCGAGCAACCGGTGCCGAAGTGGTTCATGGCAATGCCGCCGATCCTGAAACGCTGCGTTACGCCAATCTGGCCAGCGCCAAGCGGTTATTCGTGACCATCCCTGATCCGTTTGAAGCCGGGCAGATCATCGAACAGGCCCGCAGCATCAACCCAAAGCTGGAGATTCTGGCTCGTGCGCATAGCGATGAAGCGGTCGGTCATTTGGCGGGATTGGGGGCAAATCTGACGATCATGGGGGAAAACGAGATTGCCCGCCGCATGCTGGAAAGGGCAGGCGTCAAGCCGTTAGCGACCTAGCAGAGCATCCACTTCCGCCCGGCTGGGCATCGAAGGTGCCGTGCCGGGGCGAGTGACAGAAATGCCTGCGGTGGCGCAGCCAAAGCGCACGGCGTCAATCGGGGTCATGCCTTCGGCCAAACCGACAGCGAAGGCACCGTTGAAGGCGTCGCCTGCGCCGGTGGTTTCAACCACGGGTCCGGCGCTGATGGCGGGGACCAGTTGCGATAGGTCGCGGTTGTGGATCAGCGCGCCCTTTGCACCCAAGGTTATGATTGCAGTGCCAACGCCTTTGGCGAGCAGGGCATCGGCGGCTCGGCGGGCTTGGGCCAGGTTGGTGACGGGGAGGCCGGTCAGGGCCTCGGCCTCGGTTTCATTCGGGGTCATGTAGTCGCACAGCGCAAAAATGTCGGCGTCAAGCGATGCCGCTGGGGCGGGGTTGAGGATGGTGGTCACGCCAGCGGCGCGGGCGATTTGCAGCGCGCGGCGCGCTGCCGGAATTGGCTGTTCGAGTTGGGTGACAAAGACCTTGGCACCTTGGATCAAGGCGGCATTTTCCTCGATATCCGTCACCGAAATCGTGCCTGCCGCCCCCGGCGCAATGATGATGGCGTTGTTGCCGGTGCCGTTCTCGATGAAGATATAAGCCGCACCGGTATAGGTGTTGGCATCGCGTTTGACGGCGGTTTTGACCCCGGCATTTTTCCAAGTTTCGACGGCCATTTCGCCAAACGGGTCTTGGCCCAATTTGGAGATGAAAGTGACATCGCCGCCCAATCGCGCTGCCGCGACCGCTTGGTTGGAGCCTTTGCCACCGGGTCCCAGCACGAAATTGGTGCCCATGATCGTCTCGCCCATCTTGGGCTGGCGATCAGCGCGATAGGCGGTGTCGGCGACAAAAACGCCGAGGATGACAACCTGCGCCATCACCAGGCCTCGGGCGGGATGACGCCTTTGGTCAGGATGAAACAGCCATAAAACCGTCGTTCGTCGGTTTGCAGTACGGCGAAGGCTTTTTTGGCTTTTTCATAGAAGGCGTATCGCTCGATGGATTTGAGCGGCCAGGATTTGCCTTCAGCCTTGTCGATGGCGGCCTGCACTTCCTGCATCACCGGCAGGATTTCCTGCGGGTGGCCCACGACTTCCATCCGTGCCGCCGCATCATCGATGAAAGTGTCGAGCGGCATCACCGACAGGACAGCGCCGACAGCTTGGGCGGCATTGGTATCCATCCGCAGCAATTTGCCCAGAACGGTTTGGCACGCAATGGATTCGGCAGGGAAGTTGGTGTCGGAAATGACCAAACTGTCGCCGTGGCCCATCGCCCGCAGCGCGTAGAGCACGTCTGAGTTCAACAACGGGTGGATGCCTTTGAGCATATTATTTCCTCTCGCATAATCCGGCATTGGCGGTAAGTTAGCCCCAAGCAATTCCACAAGTCAAAGGCTGCGACAGATGATCGAGTCGCGCTCATTCAAATGCCCATCCGGCGCGGTGCTCAACGCGACCAATATCGGCTTTGGTTCAGCGCCGATTGGCAATCTGTTTCAGGCGATACCCGAAGCAGTTGCGCAAGCTACCTTGGAGGCCGCGTGGACGACGGGCATGCGGGCTTTTGATACTGCACCGTTGTATGGGCTGGGGCTGGCAGAAGAAAGGGTCGGGCGGTTCTTGCGC
>JANMOK010000024.1:0-5342 GCA_031369165.1 Paracoccaceae bacterium | reverse complement strand
ATCCTCTGCTCTGGTCGCAGGGCCGCTGGTCTGACGCCGGCAAGTCCCGCCGAGAAAGGGTACCACCAGACTAAGTTTTTGTAATCATGACATTAAATGCCATATCGCGACATTGGACGACACCAGACGACATGGCGCTTGGCGACTCGGTGTCAATCGGCAAGTCGGCAATTGCGACGGCGATTCGCGACAGTCCGAACCCATTCCCACAAACTCCGGGGACTGATTGAAAAGGGAAGGCCCCGATTCGGGCGACGCACCCAGGGTCATTCCTTTGGTGGCCCAGAGGGCAGCCGACGCGCACCCGAAAACGGCATGGTTGACGACGCTATTCCGTAATGCCGGAATAGCTGGCAGGATTGGCAGGAAATGAACGTGGAAATTCAGTCGGAATCGGACGGAACCCGATGAAAGCGCTTGATGCGACGACAATTTCGACTTCGACCAGGAATCTGGCCAGGTACCGATGTGCCAAAGCGCAGTGGGTTCACAGGCAATGCCTGAAGTGTCGGGTGCAATTGAGGATTCGGCAATGAACGACAGCCGGTACCGGGTGGTGCAGGCCAGCGACGAAATGCACACAGTCTAAGCGCCGGTCAAACTGACCGACCCGCAAGAGATCTATGAGGCTTTCAAGGCCGCGTGGAGCAACCAAAAGAGCGTGGTGGAACAGTTTCGGGACAATCTGGCGAGCATTGATGTCTATTTTGCCGACCAGGGACTGCCGGGCCCCGCAAGCTGGGTTCGGATCGATTCCGAAGGGTCATGGTCCGAAGTTGGTGAAGATAGCGCACGGGAGTATATGTCGGGCACAAGTGCGATTGCGCACGGCCAGCTGAAATCACGTGTCATGCGGGGACTGAAGTTCCTGGAGGAAAAGTTTGCGCCGCGAGCGGGCGCGGATATCCCCGTGGAATACTTCATCCTGGAGTTGTGCAACGAATACGTGCTGGCGATCCGTGCCATCGAGAGGCAGGACTGGGAAACCGCCTTGTTCAAGACGTTCCAGGCCGGTTGGTTGAAGCAGATGATAGACGATCGGCATCAACTCGCAAACGTCAAGACCGGGTCCAAGATACGTCGCGGCCTTCGGTACAGGCGCGATCTGCAGAACCAGAATTCGGCCCGAGCGGTCGAACTACGGCGCGGGCTCATCCGTGGCTTGCTGATGAAGACCAAACTCAAGGGTGGTGCGCTGGTAGACCACCTTGCCGAGCAAACCGGTGCATCCCTGCGCACGATCCAGCGCGACCTGAGGGCAATCCTCTAAAAAAAACTTCGCCACGCATGTTAAGCATGGCGCGCCACCCGCTGCCATCGTCCGCCAGCCAGACTTGTCCGGCTGGAGGACCGAATGACCAGGACTATTGTTCTGCGACAGCTCGCTGTGAGTGCGATCAAGCAAGTGTCCAAGTTCCCGACCTTTCCGCCGGGCCCTTTCGCTACCGCGTCAGTGCAGCATTCCGAACCTGTCACTGGGGCGGATCGTCTGCTCTCGACACCAGAGTTGGCACGACTCTGGCATCTCTCGAGCCGGACGCTGCAACGTTGGCGCGCCTTGCGGGTCGGTCCCTGTTGGCTTTGCCTTGGGCGAACCGTCCTCTACCGTCTTGCCGACATAGAAGACCATGAAGCGTCCATTCGGACGGGTCCAGATTCCCGGGGCTGGAGCGCGGGCACCACTGGCCCGACCTCAGCAGCACTTGAAACGGGCCAGAACCAGTCGTCGGCCAGCAAGTCCGAGGGTGGATGTTGTAGTTCACATGGTTTGACTTGTGGGTTTCAAATGGTTTGACCGAGAAGAGGGCAGAAAAAGCCCGAACATGTGGGAACGTCTAGGAATAGCCGATTTCATGCGGGTTGGATCAGAGTGCCGCCTCATTCTTTTGCCCCTCGGACTTTCGGTGTGGAGGCGAGCAGGCGTTTGATCGAAATGGCATTCTTCGTCATACTCGACCACCTTTCTGCCAGCCGCGAACCGACACGTCCGACACTCTAAGCGTTCGGCAATTTCGGCTACGCTGGCCCCGCGCGAAAGCAGACAGGCCGCAATCCACCGTTTAGCCAACGGAATGCGTGTCGGAAGCCGGTGCGAAATTGCACCCAAGGCTTTGGCTTTATCCAGACCAATCACGGCAACAAGCGCTGATCGCTCCTGAGGGCATTTGCCGATGTTGAGCTGAGCTCCGCCGAAATGTAGAAGGAAGCTGATCGCCAGATCGTAGCCCAAGACTTCGACAAAGGGCTCTACCTGTGCCGTTGGGCGTGGATAGCGAAGCGCCGGAACGTTGGCGTTCATGGTGAACCTGAGGTCGATGAAAAGCACCGTTGCCGGTGAAACCAGCGATGCGGGGCGCTTATGCTTGTGTGCCGGTCGGAAGGAAAATGGCCTGCAACATCGTCAACAATCTGAGCAAAGGTCAGGTGGTCGATCCTTGCCCTGACAAATGCAAGAAGTGCCGGGTCAGTGTCGAGCCGCGAGCGGCCACCTCTCAGATGTGAAGCGCGATGCAGACTGAGTGGGGGGGGCGGCTTGTCAAAGCTGCATTCAATGTCCGCATCAAGATGACCGGTCGTCTGTGTAAGGGCTTTCTGAGTCCGCTCAATTGATGTGACCAGCTCAGATGCCAAGGCGCGAGCGACACGCAATTCGTGCTGCGCCGTTTCGACATCATTGCCGCCCTCGAATCGCATTGCCGCCGCTCCCTTGGAGTTTGACCTCGCCCCGCCCGGCTACCACCAGGAAAGCCGGACGGAGCGAGCTGCCGGATGACGAGGTAAGCCCCACAGCCGGTTTTGATCGGTGCCATTAGGCACCGCATGTTTAGTCCTTGATGCTGCCGAGAGGCAGACCAAGCTGAGCACAGATATCGTCGGCCTGAGTTCCCTCATGTCGTTCAGCACTAAAGGTAGGCCGGTTGAACGACACGGAATGTTTCTGCAAATGGGCATAGGCCGGTGCACTAGTTTTCATAAACTCGTCGAAGGCGGCCGGATCATCGCGACACAGCGCGGTTGCCCAAGGCTTCATGGCCGCTGTCAGGTATCCTCGCTTAAAGGCGTCATCTACCTTCCTCGTTGCGGTCTCTTCGGTAAACGTCGCAACCCGTGCATTCCGGTCTGCCAGCAATTCGGCCATTGCTTCGACTGGTACAAATTTCTTGGGGTCCGGTGACTGTGCCCGCGTCAGTAGTTTTTCGAGGGCTGCTAGGATCGTGTCGGCATCGGCCTGAGGCGGTAGCCCCAGCGCAACGGCGAAGCGCTCGATAAAGGTCGAACTTTTGTCATCGTCTGTATCGGGATTCGCGTGCATGTTGTCCTCTTGCGCCGCTAATGCGGTCAGATGAAGGTTGGGCCGGTGGACCATCCCTGCGGCTCTCAGTCTGGTGATTTGCCGGTTCTCTTGGCGGTATTCGATTTCAGGACTGACATAGCGATACTCTTTGGCACCGATCATTTGCCTTGCCTTTGCGGTCCATTCGACGCGCCCCCAGATGCCGGTCGCCGTTGCGACCAGTTCCTTGATCCAGCCCGCTGCGGGGACAGGACCAACCGCAGGCTTCGCGCTCTGGTGTTCGTAGTCAACGGCCAGATCAACCGCCGCAGTGTTGAAGGCTTCGACCACCACTTGCGGAGACTCCAGAAGAAACTCCCTGCCATCGCGTCCCTTGATCTCGCCAAGGGGCAGCAGGTGAACCCAGTCCGGGACATTGCCTGACGTTCCCGCAAGCTCCCGATCAAAGGTCGCGGTCAAATTGGTGCTCTTGGCTTTACCCATTAAAGTTACGGCGTAATGATCAGGCTAGCCGTTCCTTTCCACGGATTGGATGCGCCGCCCGTGGCATATTCAGTATTCACGATGTTGAGCGCCGCCTCTTCCAAAGTAGGCCCGACAACCAACGTTGTCGGCACGATGCCCAGCGAGGCACCGCCGTCACCCTTGAAATTCATCAACGCGGCCCGCGCCGCAGCGTAGTTTGTCGCATTGAGGGTTTGTTTCGACCCGTAGGCAAGCTGCCAGAAACCAAAGCCAGCGTTGACTCGCGCGCGGACGCCGTAAATATAGCGGTCCTCAAAAAAAACGTTCGGATCACTGTCGCGGTCAAGCGTTTGGAACGCATATGGCTCGCGCTCCTGCCAAATCAAAGGCCTCACTGCCCGCGAGGTATCCAAAAGGAACCAAGGCGCAGCTGCGCCGCCGCCGAAATTGCTGACGTTGACAGGCACACCAGCCGCGTCGAGGACCGGATGATCGGTATCGAAATAGAACTGGCCGTCATAGCAGTTGGTAGAGAAACCAGCCGCAAGAAGTTCGAAGATCAGCCTGTCTGGATGCTGTTTGGCCGCGACTCCCATTTGTGCGAACATCGGCTTGAAGATGCCAAGCCGGTCATCGCTGATGTGGTCGCGCTCGACGGCAAGCGTGCTTTCAAATTTGCGATTGAGGATTGAAAATGTGCTCGCCGAAAGATTGCTGACGACGCGAGGGCCGAGCCACTCTCGCAGGTTCGGAAACATTCCGAGGAAGCCATAAGTTCCCTCACGCGCCGAACTCGGCACGGTCATTGCAATCTTTTCGAAATGCGATGGCGCGTTGTCGAAGTTGTCTTGGTAAACGGTTTTGAAACCTTTGAAGACCAGATCAAGCGAGCTTTCGTTGACTAACATTCGGTGCAGGGTCCTTGTGAGCGGTTGTGACCGGCGCAAATGCGCCGGAATATGTCCGGAACAAGGTAGGAAAAAGTGGAACGTCGAACCATCCGCAACGATTTGCGGGAGAAAGTGGAGCGGCACCTGGGCCGCCCCGTGGACATTGCGCAGTGAGCTCCTCTGACCACCGAAATATTACCTTAGGACCCCAGGTCGGTCCGCAGCGCTTGCCAGGAGACTTTGCCGCAATGTCTTGGTGGAATTGTAGCACACAGTGCGCTCTAAATCAATTTGTTCGGTCGGGCGAAGACCGTCCGCCAAGTAGCCCGCCAAAATTAGTTAGCTCAAAACTTAAAAGGGGTTAGGCGGTTTCAGGTGTGAAGACGGCTCTCCGCCGCCAAGGCCTCTCTGCGGGCTTCCCATTGAGTCTGTCGCAAAGCAATGGGCGGCGCGTTCATCGACCGCGCCGCCCATCCAAACCAAGCCGGAGGTGAACCGCTGTTCAGGCCGCTTTTTTATGCGCTTTCATCGCCTTGAGGGCAGTGTTTGCCTTTGGTGCTTGCTCCGCCGTGATAAAACGCAGGCTATCCACTTTGAAGGTGCGCTTCAGCCATATCGGCAAACCGGTCGCGTCCACGTCCCTGTCCGAATGGCCCGACCATTCTCGCCAGAGCGCCCGGATCAGTTCGATT
>JANMOK010000023.1:0-24450 GCA_031369165.1 Paracoccaceae bacterium | reverse complement strand
TGAAGGTTTCGGTCAGAAGGCGGTCAACTTGCGGCAGGCGCGAGATTTTGGCTTGTAGTGTTAGCCACGCTTGCGAATAGCCCGGCAGGCTTTTCCATTGCGATGGGTCGGACAGGAAGCGTTGGACGCGGTGCGAAAGTTTGGTGGACATCGCCAGTTTGGTGCCGGAGAACACGGCGATTTTGGGCTCCTTGGTTGGCGACCGGCTGACCTCGACCACCATATCGCGTAAACCTTCATATCGGACGACTTCGCCACCGATCAAGAAAGTATCGCCGGGGCTGAGGGAAGCGGCGAAGTTTTCCTCGACCTCGCCAAGCGGGGTGCCGAAACGGCCGCGCAGGCGGACGGCGAGGGTTTCGACATCAACGATGGTGCCGATGTTCATGCGCAGGCGTTTGGCGGCACGCGGGTCGCGCAGTTGCCATTTTCCATCAGCGTTTAGGAGCAGGCGTTGCCAGCGGTCGTAGGCTTGCAGAGCATAGCCGCCGGTGGCGCAGAATTGCAGGCAATCGTCGAAGTCTTGGCGGGTCAGGGATTGGTATGGGCCAGCGCGGCGAATTTCGTTGAACAGTGAACTATCATCGAATGGGCCGGCGCATGCGGTGAGCAGAATGTGCTGGCAAAGCACATCCAACGGGCCATCGCCGCGTTTTTCACCATCTAGGTCGCGTTCCTGCACTGCCTCAAGCGCACAGCGGCATTCGACCAATTCAAAGCGATTGGCGGGGACGAGGATGGCGCGGGAGGGGGCGTTGTAGCGGTGGTTGGAGCGGCCAATCCGTTGCACAAGACGTTTGACGTTTTTCGGTGCACCGACCTGGATGACCAGATCGACATTGCCCCAGTCGATGCCCAGATCGAGGCTGCCGGTGCAGACAATGGCGCGAAGTTGACCGGCGACCATTGCGCCTTCGACCCGTTCGCGCACTTCGCGAGCCAGCGAGCCGTGGTGCAGGCCAATAGCCAAGTCGTCGATATTTTCGGCCCAGAGAGCCTGGAAATACAGTTCAGCCTGGGCGCGGGTGTTGATGAAAACGAGGGTGGTCTTGGCTTGGCGAATTTTCTCCATCACCGCTTTGGCGGAATGGGCACCGGTCATGCCGGTCCACGGTGGACGCTCGGCGGTTTCGAGGATGGAGATGTCGGGGTCAGGGCCGGGGTCGGCATGCAAGATTTTTGTGTTGCCCGGTGACAGGAATTCGGCCATTGCCGCGGGGTCTTCGATGGTGGCGGACAGGCCGATGCGGGTGGAATTTGGTGCCAGCGTGGTAAGGCGCGACATGCACAGCATGAGCTGGTCACCACGCTTGCTTTCGTGCAGGGAGTGGATTTCATCGACGATGATCCGGCGCAA
Source organism: Paracoccaceae bacterium (assembly GCA_031369165.1). Taxonomy (GTDB): domain Bacteria; phylum Pseudomonadota; class Alphaproteobacteria; order Rhodobacterales; family Rhodobacteraceae; genus JANMOK01. Next base: position 23,093 of record JANMOK010000023.1, on the reverse strand, counting down.
GCCGTTGAAAATATGCGGCGAATCTTCGTAAGACAGCAGCAGGGCAAGGCTTTCGGGCGTGGTCAAGAGGATGTGCGGCGGGTCGGTGCGTTGCCTTTGCCGTTGTGATTGGCGGGTATCGCCGGTGCGGTCTTCGACGCGGATGGGCAGGTTTAATTCGCTCACAGGGGTTTCAAGGTTGCGGCGAATATCGGCGGCTAGGGCTTTTAGCGGTGAGATATACAGCGTGTGCAGGCCGGGTTTTGGGTCGTTGGCAAGTTCGATCAGGCTCGGCAGGAAACCCGACAGGGTTTTGCCGCCGCCGGTCGGGGCGATCAGCAAAGTGGCGGGGTTTTGTGCATATTCCAACAAGGCAAGTTGATGCGTGTGCGGTGACCAGCCACGATTGTCAAACCAGGATTGAAATTTGTGCGGAAGTTGGGCCATAGCCTTGCAAGATAGCAAGACGAAGGCGCTCTGCCAGTGGCAAAGCGCCGGTTAGTGCGGTTAGTCGTCTTTGACGTACAGGTTTTCCCAAGCGCGATCGACCAATTCGACGGTCATTTTTCGGTCGCGGCTTTCGTAATCGATCATCGACAGCATTTGGTCGATCAGGAACGGCGCGTGGTACGATGAAAACACGTTGCCATGCGCGGGGTATTTGTTTTTGAGCAGATGCGCCAAGACCTCTTCTTCCGGCTTGATTTTGTAGTGGCGCGAGACCTTGAGGAACACTTTGATGAAATCGTCGCGGTTGGGGTGATCGACTTTGATCTTGTAATAGATACGCCGCAAAGCCGCGCCGTCGAACATTTCTTTCGGGTGGAAGTTGGTGGAAAAGATCACCAACGTGTCAAATGGCACCATGAATTTCTGCCCCGATTGCAGGGTCAGAATGTCGAAATGGCTTTCCATCGGAACGATCCAGCGGTTGATCAGCGCCTGCGGTTTTTCGGCCTGACGGCCAAGGTCATCGACAATAAACACACCGCCCGAAGCTTTGAGCTGCAACGGGGCCTGATAGGTGCGCGAGACCGGGTTGTAGTTGAGGTCGAGCATTTTAAGCGTCAATTCACCACCGGTCATTACCGAGGGACGGCGGCAGAGAACATAGCGACGGTCATAATGCGGGCCGGGACGGCGGATGGAATTAGGGTCGGGCTTTTCTTCTTTCGCCAATGTGTGAACGATCGGGTCGAACATCGAGATGACTTGGCCGGAGAATTCCAGGACTTGGGGCACATAGATGTTGTCGCCCAAGGCATCGCGGATGCCGTTGGAGATCGAAGATTTACCGTTTCCGGGGGGGCCGTAAAACAGCACCGACTTGCCCGAATTCACGGCGGGGCCAAGCTGGTCAATCATGCCGGGTGGCAACACAAGATGCGACAGGCATTCTTCCAGGGCTTCGCGCGTAATGACAGCGTCGCCGATGGCTTGTTTGGCGGTTTGCTCCCAGAATGCTGCAAGCGGCACTGGCAACGGGCCGTAGTATTCCGATTGGTTCAGGGCGTCGATGGCCCGCGAACGACCGCCCTCGGTCAATTGATAACGCATGTCAACGCTTTGACCGCCGACCCGGTTGCCGAGAGTTTCAATCAGGTTTTCGCCGCGCGCCATGTCGATCAGTTCTTGGGCGATTGGCACAGCGATGCAAAGCGCCTGCGAAATGTCATTCACGCCCGACAAGTTGCGGCGAAAAATAGTCTTCAGCATGATGTCGCGCATCAGTACGACTTCGAGGCCGGTTTCCTCCAAATGCAGCGGCGCGCGCGGCGCAAAGCCATAATGGTTTGGATCGGCCATTTGTACTACGTTCATCGCGGACCCCGTGTTGCCAGCAAACGAAAACAGACGCAATTCGTCCTATACCGCCACCGAAACACCCAAAAATGGTTTTTTTAAGGACAGTGCACGTGTAGTAGTATCCCAACGAGCGGAAAACAAAAAGAGTGACGAAAAATGCGGGCATTGTCCGGGCCGATCCTGTTTGCGGGCTTTCTGATTGTGTTGCTGGCCCTGGAAGCGCTGATCCTGCTGTATCCCCACGCATTGGTGGTGAACGGGCACGAAGGCGATTTGTTGCACACGCTGGATGCCGCGACCCGGCTGTCGCTGGGTGAATGGCCGCATTCCGGTTTCATGACACCGCTGGGTGTGTTGGCCGTCGCACCGATATCATTGTTCATGGCACTCGGGTTTGGCCCGGGCATTTCGTTTCGGCTGGGGATGATTTTGGTTGCCGCGGTTTTGTTGCCGATCATCTGGTATGTCGGCGAAACCCGGCTGGGGCCGAGGCTGAAATATTTTTTCGGGGCCTGGCTGATTATCATGACCACCGGCTTGGTCTATGGCGGTGATCAGGCGACCAGTTCGATTTCGATGTATTACAACCGCTGGTCATGGAGCGCGGTTTTTCTGATCGGCGTTCTGGTGCTGGTGCCCAGCAAGTCGGCTGTGCGAAACCATTTGGAAGGGGCAATGATTGGCGGGCTTTTGGCCCTGCTGGTGCTGATCAAGCTGACCGGTTTCGTGGCAATTGCACCTGCGGTTCTGCTGAGTTTTTTGCTTAACAGAGATTGGGAAAGGGCCATTGCTTGTGGGGCTGCTGGCCTGCTGGTCGCGCTTTCAATCACCATTGCGGCGGGGGGGCCGGTGTATTGGTGGGACTATCTGAAGGATATTTTGTTTTTGGCGCAAGATTCCGCGCGCACCAAACCTGGTCTGGATTTCACGTCGGTTATCGCCAACCCGACCTATCTGCCGGGGTCGCTGTGTCTGGTGATGTCGGCGATCATTTTGCGGATGTTTTCGCGCAAGAAGGAAGGCCTGCTGTTGCTGGTTCTGGCTCCGGGGCTTTTCTACATTACCTTTCAGAATTGGGGCAACGATCCGACATGGCTGTTCCTGTTGGCCTGCCTGATGTTGGCACTGCGGCCAGAAGCAGGCAAATCGTCCCTGTTTTCCATAGACGTTCGCGCTTGGCACAACGGGCTGGCGCTGGCGGCGCTGATTTTGATTGCACCCTCAATGTTGAATGTGACCTATAGCACCGTGCGATCTGCGGCTTTGCAGCGGGCTGATATGGTGGCAGCTTTCCCCGAGCACACGGATGTTGACTTGTTGGTTGCAAGAGAGCGCGCCTATTCGCCATCCGGAAAAATGCCTTTGGATCCGGTCCGTGATGAAAATGGCACGTTGGGCGCACCGGCGAAAACGATTGATTTTGCCGGTCAGAAATTGAGCGAATGCTCGGCGCAAACCGGCCTGATGGGCATGTATCAGGACATTGCGCGCGACATGCAGGAAGTCGGCTTGGCCGGGCAAAAAATTCTTGTTACCGACGTGGTGAATCCGTTGTGGCTGTTTGGAGCAGGTCAGCGGATACCCGGATTGGCACCGTGGTATTATGGCGGAGCCGAGGGAATTTTCGGGGCCGATTATGTGATCGTGGCGCTGTGCCCCTTCAAACCCGATTCGCGCAAATTGATGATTGAAGAACTGAAAAGAACCGGCCAGACTTACGACTTCGTCGCGCGCAAACCGCATTATTTACTGTTCAAGCGGGCAGGGTTGCAAGGCTGAGGCCTGCCAGATACCAGATCAAGGCACCTGCCATGGCGTAACCCATCGGGAAGTTTCGTCCCGCAGTCCACGAAACCCAATCGGGCGCCAGGTTTTTCAGCGCGGGCGTTCGACGAGCGATCCGGTGGGAAAGTAACGCGGCGAACAGAAACAGTCCCAATGTCAGGCTGAATTCGTCGATGGAATCGAGGAAAACATAAGGGGCCATCGCCGCGCCAAATTTGGCGTCGCCCCCGCCCATCATCCGCATGGCGTTCAAGACGAAGCCAACGACCAGCACCAGCGCTGCCGCCACGAGGTGCCAGAGGATTGTTACTGGGGCTAATGTGAACAGGGCGGGAAGCAAAAAGGCTGCAACCATCCAGATCGACAGCCGGTTGGGAATGGTCATGGTTTTCAAGTCGCTGAACGCCGCCCAGATGCAAAACGGGGCGGCGGTCAGCAGAAACCAGACATAGGGAGACACAATCACGCGTCGTTGACCGAGATGGATGTATCGAGCGATTTCAGAGCCGCGTCGGCGGCTTCAAAAAACTGCGGATGGATTTCCAGCGCTTCGCTAAACAGGCCTTTGGCTTCGTTGATATCGCCGTTACGCACCGCTTCCAGCCCAAGATTGTACAGCAACTGCGCTTTTTCGGTGGAGGTCACGCTCATGATGGGCAGGCGGTAGTTGCCTTGTTTGCCGCGCGATATGACCAGATTGTTCTTTGGGTTGAACAATTTGTCGTCAAACGTAATCGATTCAAGGAACAGCTCTTCCGCGCGCTTGTAATTGCCGCGCGCCAGATTCGAAATGCCCCAGTTGTTGAGAACGGAGGCCGGGCGCGTGGTCAAGCCACGGGCATTGGCGTAATAAGCATCGGCTTTTTCCCAAGCTTTCGCCCGGTCGGCCATCAGCGCTTCCAATAGATAACGCTCGTAGGTTTCATAGGTTGGCGGCACCGCGTCCAGTTCACGGCGGGCATCTTCCCATTTGTCGCTGCGCACCAGCGATTCGGCATAGGCGACGCGATCATCGCTGCTGGCCGCGCCGCTTTCGACCAGCGTTTTCCAGGCGACGGTTGCTTCGTCGTGTCGATTTGACTTGGACAGCGAGGCGGCAAAGCCGCGCTGATATTCGGGGTTTGTTGGCTCGGAAGCCAACAAGCTGCGGAAATGTTCGACCGATTCGGCCGGGTCGGCAAAGGTCAAAACCAGATCGTTGAGTTCGGTCGCATCAATGGCATTGATGCCGCCAAGATCAGCGTTTTTTTCCGCGTCCGTCATCTCGGAACAACCGCTTAGCGTTAATACGCCAAGCAGCGCCCCACCGGCCAGGTGGTGCAAGATCGCCATGTTCTGCTCTCCCTCATTGTACTTTAGGGCTTAACAGAAAGTAGACTCCATTTCCGCCGCGAACCAGCACGAATTCGTCTTCGCGCGGGAATTCGACTTCAGTTGTGACATTGTATTTGTCGAGCAACAAAAGATTTTCGCGGATTTCGCTGGATTTGCCGGCGTCAAGGCTGAAGGCAACCTTAAAGGCCTCGCGCGCTTCGGGATATTCCTGCAAGCCGATAAGGGTGACGCCCAGATTGTTCCAAGCCGCAACATTGCGGTCATCTTTTTCGACGGCGGCGTAAAAAATTTGCCGCGCCTGGCCCAACCGGCCCAATTTCATGTTGGCGGAGGCGATGCTGGTCAACACTTCGCTGGTGACGCCAAATTCTGAAATGGCCCGGGTATAGGCGGCGAGCGCCAGCTCAAATTCATTGGCGGCCATCAGGCGGTGGCCAACGGTCAGTCCGTCAACGGAAACACCAAGTGGCGTGCCCAAGGGGGCAGAAAGGCCAACGCGATCGTTTTGCAGCAGATTTGTTGACGGGTCGCACGCACTCAAGGCAAAAACAAAGGGCAGGCCCAAGGGCCAGGCCCATTTTCGCGAAATCAATTTCCGCCGCCGAGCAGGTTTACATAAATGTCATAAATCGACGGACCAACCAAGATCACCAGCAAAGGCGGAACGGTGAACAGCATCGTGCCAACCGTCATTTTGGTGGGCAGGGTGTTGGCTTTTTCCTCGGCGCGCATCACGCGCTTGTCACGCATTTCCGAGGCGTAAACCCGCAAGGCATCGGCGATTGAGGTACCGAAGGTGGCGGATTGGATCAAGACGGTGACAAACGAGGAAATATCGGGGACGCCGCAACGTTCCGACATATCGCGCAGCACCGTGACGCGGTCTTTGCCGGCCCGCATTTCGTTGGAAACGATCTCAAATTCTTCGCCCAAAGTCGGGTAAGCCAACCGGGTTTCGATGCCGACGCGCTGAATGGCCTGGTCGAGCGACTGGCCGGCCTCAACGCAAACCAGCATGAGGTCAAGCGCATCGGGGAAGCCGTGGATAATTTCTTCCTGTCGCGTTTGGCGGCGACGTTCAACCCAATAGGACGGCAGGTAATAACCAACGCCAGCCGGGATGAGCACCGTCAAGACAATGGTGGCCGTGCCAGGTTCGTCGGTTCTGATGAAAACCGAGATCAGCCCCATCAACATAAGCCCGACGCCCAGCACCATTTTGGCGAAGTTGAAGGTGCTGACCGAGGTGCGCGAGCGATAGCCGGCTTGCACCAATTTCAATTTGCTGGCGGAAAACGCTTTTTGATCCTGCGGTTCCAGATAAGGAGCAAGCCGATCAAGATTGGAAATGCCCGAATCATAGCGCAGGCGAACCGGCCTTTCCTTGTCATCGCCTTTTTTCGCACGTCCGCCGACCGGCGCGCCACGCAGGCGGTCCAGCGGATCGGGCGCCTTGTGCAGCAGGATCGGCAGTGAGAGGATGATCAGGACAGCGCCAAACAGACCCAATGCCATGAACGGGCCCATCGGCCCGAACGCGGCAACCAGGAATTCCCAAGCGTAATTGATGGCGTCCAAATCCAGCCCCTAAACCTTGATATTAACCAGCATGCGCATGAAGAAGATGTTGATAATCAACATCACGGCAACAAATATCGCCGCGGGCACGAATGCCGAACTTTGCTGAACGGCGTCATAATAATTCGGCTGCGCCACGTTGATGGCAACCAGGGCGACAATTGGAAACGCCGACAGGAACCAGCCCGACCAGCGCGCCTCGGCGGTGATCGCCTTGACGCGGCGGAACAGTTTAAAGCGGGCGCGGATAACCTTGGCAAGGCCGTCGAGGATTTCGGCCAGATTGCCGCCTGACGTGCTTTGAATTGTTACGGCAACGGCAAGGAATTTCAGATCCTGCACGTCGACGCGCTCGGCAATTTTGGCCAGTGATTCTGTGATGTCGAGCCCATAGGTAGATTCATCGGCAATAACGCCGAATTCGGTGCCAAGCGGATCGGGCATTTCTTGCGCGACAATGTTGATTGCCGAGGAAATAGGGTGACCAACGCGCAGGCTGCGCACCATCAGTTCCACTGCATCGGGCAATTGTTCTTCAAACAGGGCAATGCGTTTTTTGGCTTTGTTCTTGAGCCAGGTGAATACCGCGAAATAGCCCATCACCACCGAAACACCCAGCCGGATTGGCAAGGATGCGCTGGTAAAAAGGGTCAAGGCAACAAAGCTGGCCAGGCCGACGATCACCATGGTGACAAACAGGCCGGTTGGCGAAAAGGCGATATTGGCCTGCGCGGCCTTTTCCGACAGCGGTGCCAGAATCGGGATACCGCGGTTTTCGCGGTGTTGTTCGCGCTCCTTGCGCAAAGTTTCCAGCACGTGGACCGGGTCTTCGCCTTTTTCAAGCAGCTCCAGCCGACGGTTGACCTTGGATTCAAGCCGCACCGATTTGCCGAAGATCACCAGATAGATGCCTTCGACCATGAACAGGACGCCGACAAAGATCAGCGCATAGATAAGCGGCTCAATTGACACTTTGCGTCCCTTTCAGTCTATCTTCGACCAGGCGTTTCTACCGTATATAGGCTGGTGGGCAAGTCGTAACCCCACAGTTTGAAGCGCTCGGAGAAATATGAGCGCAGACCGGTCGGCGTGAACCGCCCGTTGATCTTTCCGTCTTCGTTCATGCCTTCGCGCTGGAACTTAAATATCTCCTGCATCGAGATGATGTCGCCTTCCATGCCGGTCACTTCGGTGATCGAAACCATACGGCGTGAACCGTCTTGCAAACGCGCGACCTGAACGATCAGGTTCACCGCCGAAGCAATCTGCGCCCGGCTGGCCTTGATCGGCATTTCGACGCCAGTCATGGCGATCATGTTTTCCAGACGCGACAGCGCGTCGCGTGCCGAGTTGGCGTGCACCGTGGTCATCGAGCCGTCGTGGCCGGTGTTCATGGCCTGCAGCATGTCGATGACTTCGTCGCTGCGGGTCTCGCCGACGATGATGCGGTCGGGGCGCATACGTAGCGCGTTGCGCAACAGGTCGCGCTGAGACACCTCGCCCTTGCCCTCGACGTTGGGCGGGCGGCTTTCCATCCGTCCCACATGCACCTGCTGCAACTGAAGCTCGGCGGTGTCTTCGATGGTGACGATGCGCTCGGCGTCGTCAATGAAGCTCGACAGGCAGTTGAGGGTCGTCGTCTTGCCCGAACCGGTGCCGCCGGAAACTATGATGTTGAGCCGAGTGGCCACGGCGGCCTGCAGATAGGCGGCCATGGATTCGTTGAAGGCTCCAAAGCCGATCAACTGTTCGATACCGAGTTTTTCTTTGGAAAATTTGCGAATCGACACCAGCGACCCGTCAACCGCGCAGGGCGGGACCATGGCGTTGAAGCGCGAGCCATCGGCAAGGCGGGCGTCGACATAGGGGTGGCTTTCGTCAACCCGGCGACCAACAGCCGACACGATTTTGTCGATTACCCTCAGAAGGTGGCGTTCATCGCGGAATTTGGTATCGGTCAGTTGCAGTTTGCCGCCACGCTCAACGAAAACCTGCTGCGAACCATTGACCAGAATATCGTTGATGGTCGGGTCTTTCAGCAGCGGTTCCAACGGACCAAGGCCCGTGACTTCATCATAGAGTTCCTGGTTCAGAGTATCGACTTCACCCGAATTCAGCACCATGTTCATTTCGCGCAGACCTTCGCGCGCGATCACGGCGATTTCGCGTTTCAGGTCGATTTCCGCGGCTTTGTCGAGCACCGACAGATTAAGCGTTTCCAAAAGCTTGCGGTGAAGCAGCATTTTAGTTTCCAGCAAGCGTTCTTTGCGCTTGGAATCTTTTTGCGCATCGGCAACTTGCTCGGGCGAAAGTTTGACTTTCTTTTGTTCCATCCGCGAACGCACGGTTTCGGCCACATCGATCACCGTTGGGTCAATGCTGGGCGGAGCGATTTCTTCTTTGGAAAAACGTCGGAACATCTGTTTGTTTCCTTATTCGGCCACAGCGGCCTTGTCGGCCTCAACCATATTGGCAATCGATTCAGCAATTCGGCGGATTTCCTTGCGCAGCGGATTTTTCGGGGCACTTTCTGCCAGCGGCAGTCCCTGATCGCAGGAATTCGTCACCGCGCGTCCGCCATCGGGCAGCATGATGTTGATGTCCACGCCCAAGCTTTCAGACAGGCGTTTTACCCGTGACTTGCCACTAAGATCGGTAAACCCGGGGGCGCGGTTCAAGGCGAACTGCACCTTTTCGAACGGCAGATCTTCGGCTTTGAGGGCGCGCAGGAAGCGCAAGGTGTTTTGTGCCGATCGCATGTCGACTTCGAGCAGGGCGAAGAACGTTTCGGCTTTTTGCAACACGTCGTCGGACCAGGCAACCAGCGCTTGGGGAAGGTCAACGACGACGAAATCATACGAGTTGGCGGCGATATCCAACAGCTTTGAAACTTCGTCTTTGCCGATAATGTCCAGAGGCAGGGCATCCATAGGTGCGGTCAAGACGGCCAGCCGCGATTTGAATGATGTCAGGGCTTGGGCTAGTGCATCATGGTCCATCGTCGAGGCATCGGTAATCAATTCATAAATCGCCTCGCGGCGCGGCAAGTCGAGATAGGTTGCGACCGAACCGAACTGGAAGTTGAAATCCAGCAAGGCGACCCGGCGGTCCAATTTTTTGGTGAACTGCGCCAGTTCCCAAGCCAGGTTGACCGAAAATGTTGACGCACCAACGCCGCCCGACAGGCCAAAGACCGGGATGATAACGCCGTGTCGATTGCGCTTTGGCGCGGCCGTCGTGGGGGTGGAATGCGCCTTTTCGCGCAAGCGGCGGACCGAGTCGGTCAGGGCACCATCGGGCAAGGGGTAGGGGGCAAAGTCATCGGCCCCCAGGCGCATCAATTGATGCAGGCCCATCGGCGACAGGTCATTGGCAATAAGAATGACCCGCACGCCCAATGCTTTTGCAATTTTGATGATGGCCGAAGCCGAATCGAGGTTCTTTTCGTCGTCGCGATCAACCGCGACAATGACAAATTCGAGCGCCTGAAGGTTGGCTTTTTGCAATGCGTTGGCGGCATCCTTGAAATTCACCTGCCGCCAGGAACTGGAAAATTCGTCGTCAAGATCTTCGACCAACAGGTTGAATTTCTTGAAATCGCGCGCAATGGCGAACGCCTCGGTAGGCTGCTCTTTGGACAAGATAAGTGCCATTGCGGAAACCCCAGAACTTCCCAAGGCCTACACCCGGCCCATAAATGAATCGTTACAAACAACTTGGCCAATCAACCCTGCCAATGCGACGTAATTATGGCGTTGGCGTGGCCCAAAAGGGTGAACTTTGCGTTACCCGGCCGACGGCAACATACCATTTTTTTATGCAGGGTTAAAAGGCCGCAAAAGGCCGCGGCAGAAAAAAGGGCGCGACGCCGCGCCCTGATTTCGGTGTTGCGGATCTACCTGCTATTTGGCGGCCGCGTTGGCTGTGATGGCCGCCTGCTCTTCGGTGGTAATTCCGGTCACATATTCGTTGTAGAGGATCACCGCGCGTTTGCCGTCAAATTCGGACCCGTCAAACCCAGCCGCAAATCCGACAACTTGGGTTTCAGCGCGGCGGTTTAACCGCTCGCGCGTGCCGGAATCGACCAGCGGCATGGTCTCGCCTTCAGAAACAACCGCCTCAACCCGGCTGCGCGAGACCCCGCGCGAGGCCAGATAGCTGACAACGGCCTGCGCACGTCGTAAACCAAGGCCGTTGTTGTAGCTTTCGCTGCCGACTTGGTCGGTGTGGCCATAGACACGGAACTTGATCATCGGGAAGCCGTTGATGAAGTTCGCTTGCCGATCCAAAATTGCCCGAGCCGTGCCATCAAGTTCGGAACGGTTGAATGCAAAGTTCACCGTCGTGTGGCCATCTTGGTTGAAACGAATGTTCAACTCTGACAAGCCGCTGCCAGTCTGGATCAGCGCATTTTGCGTTGTGGCAAAACCAAAATTGGTTTGGCTGTGACGAAAGTCAGTCGTGTATCCACAAGCCGACAGGGAAAAAGCCAGCAAAGCTACGGATGTTTTTATGTGCAATTTCATGTCCTTACTCCATCACGTAGCCATAGTTGCCCTGGAAATCCTGTTGGGCAACATCTCGGATCGCAGAACCGCCTTCAACATGGCCGTTGAGAAACAAGTCGATTTCGCTTGGTATTTGCACCCCATCGGTGGGCAATGCCAAAGCCAGCCCGTCGGTAGGTGTCACCAGATGCGGGGTCACGATAATGACCAATTCCGATTGGCGGCGAATGAAGTTTGACGACCTGAACAGCGCGCCCAGAATGGGTACGTCGCCTAACCACGGCACCTGGCCAACCTGATCGTTGAAGTCATCTTGCAACAAACCGGCGATGGCGAAGCTTTGCCCGTCGTGCATCTCGACCGACGTGCTGGCGCGTCGAACTGTGAAAGGCGCAGTTAGCACATCGGAGATGACGGCTGTTGTCGTGTCCAGGGCAGAAACCGCGGTTTCCAATTCAAGGTTGATCAGATCGCCGTCTATCACCGTCGGTTTGAAGCTCAATTGCACGCCGAATGGCTTGTATTCAATCGTAATGCCGCCCGAGCCATCTGGGACCGGGATGGGATATTCGCCACCGGCAAGGAAGCTTGCTTCCTGACCAGATATTGCAACAAGGTTTGGTTCGGCCAAAGTGCGCACCATACCCTTGGTTTCCAAAGCCTGGATCAGAATATCCATCGCGATGCCGCCGACACCAAAGGAGATGCCAAGGTTGCCGCCCGCCACCACATCTGACGTATAGACATTCTGCCCGATGGTGCCTGTAGCATCTTCACCGGAACCTAATGCCTCGACGCCAGTAACGCCGGTGAGCAGGCTGGAAATGCCGACACCAGATTGCAAGTCCTTTGAAACCGAGCGTTGCATTTCGGCAAAGCGGACTTTCAACATGACCTGTTGCGTGCCGCCAACCATCATCAGGTTCGTCACCCGACCCGGTGCGTAACGTTCGGCCAGCTCCATTGCGCGCGCGACTTTGCGGGCACCTGAAACACGGCCTGACAACACGATACCGTCATTTGCCGTACGCACTTCGATGGGTTCGTTGGGCAATATCTCGGCGAGGCGTTCTTTGAATTCCGCCACATCCGGGGAGACTTGCACATCGACGTTGGTTATCAATTCACCGTTTTGACCTAAAAGTGTCAGCGTAGTGCGTCCCGGGGTTTTGCCCAGTACGTATAATGTTCGCTCCGAAAGCGTCGCGATATCGGCGATGCCAGGGTTAGCGACGGAAATCTCGGCGAAAGGAAGTTCGCTTTCCATAACGATGGCGCGGTTTACCGCGACACTAATATTGCTTGAGGTCGCACCGTCCAAAACTTTCAGCGCGTTTTGCGCGAAAGCCATTTGAATGGAGCAAACCGAAATCGCGGTACCCAATAGGGCCGCACGAATCATTGAGTTCAATTTCATGTGATCCTGCCTCTCGAAACCACTACCCGTTGTAGCCACACGTAAACTGGTGACATTCTTGAGGCGACGCTGGTCTAGATGCCCAAGAAAAACAAGAATCAATGCGTTAACGCGCGCTCTTCATGTGGATAACATTCGGCGGTGTTGTCGGGCGGACGCACTTTTAAGGGCAATCGACCTCGATTTTTTCCTGCTGACCAGCGCGAGTGACCGTCAGGAAGCATTTTTTGGCTTCTGGTGCGACCTGTTCCTGGACAAATCCGGTGACATCGCTCTGATCCACTTCGACGGCCGCGTCTGTGGCAGAAATATCGTCGGTACCGCGCAAGCTCAGGGCCAAGCGACCGGTGCTTTGTGCCTGGGCCAGTCGGGCCACGACTTCGGGTGATACTTCGACCGTAATTGTACCGGCAAGCTGCGCGATGTTTTGTGATTCGTCCGCACTTTGGTCGATAGCGATGACGGAAATGCCTTCCAGCAACAAGCGCGTGATCGGACCTGTCGGGCTTTGCCCGGTCCAATAGATGTCAACTTTGTCGCCGGGTTGCACAAACCCGGACACCCCCGAAGCGGCATCAACCCGAATGGTAAACGCTCGCATGCCGGGAGAAAGTCTGGAGCGGATACCGGCGTCTTGGCCAAAGGCCGTCACCCGCGACGCCATGATGACTTCGTCTTTGTCCACCGGACGCATGATATAGCGCGGTTCCATGCCTTCGGCGCCGACCAATTGGTCAATCGTTAGGAACGCACCTTCGGGAACGGCATTTTCTGGCCATTCAACTTCGCGCAGGTCTTCCAACTCGATCGTTTCGCCAAATTCGAGCGGTTTGGCGGCGACAATGATTTTCACGAGGGCGACGGGCGGGCGGGCGTTCTTTTCCGCTTCGGCGAGCCGGGTCTGATAGTCGTTTACGGTTTGTTGAAAAGTATAAACGGCGAAACCGGAAAGGGCGACGCCGATGAAAAGTACCAAAGCAAAGATCAAACGCATGTGAGGGCCTAGTGTTCCTTTTGAGCTGCAGTGCGCAACTGCCGGTGTCCGTTTCGGTCAGTTTTCAGCATGAACCATTGTTGCGCCGCGAAAGAACACGAATGCGTATTCAGGTCAATTGCTTTGCGAAGCTTAGGTAGTGACCGGGGTCAGGCTGGCTCCGACGTCGATGATCACATCGTTTATGTCGGCAGTTCCGGCTTCCAACCCTGGGCGATAAATCGACACAGCAATCGCCCCCATCAACATTAGCGCGGCGGTTAAAACGACCCAATCGACGGTTACTGCTGCAGACTCATCGGCCGCAAATGTGAATCTTTTACAAAGAAAAACCATTTATTCTCTCCGATACCCAGTTTGCCCGATCACGCTTTTGTTAGCGCAGGTGACGGACATTCCAAACCCAAACACTTCAATCCGCGGGACAATGTGCCGCTTTGGCCACAGCCCGTTGTTTTTCCCACACACCTCAGAACACCAAAATGGCGCTATTAGGTCAACACAGCGGTCAACGCATTCGAAATTTCCGTAGCAGTCGCATCGACGCCACCTTTGATTGTCGAGATCACCGCAATGGCAATTCCCACAATAGCAGCGGTCAGAACGACCCAGTCCACTGTGACCGCGCCTTCATTGTCGGCAGCGAATTTTTTGAAACCAAACAGGTTCATTTTAGTTCCCTTCCAGAAGCCTTTTGCAAATGTTCATCCTTTGGGGGCGAAATTCAGGCAGCGTCAGTATTGCCGCACCGTCAACGAATTGTCGGCCGACCGTCACCATTGCCAATCCTCTGACTTGGTCATTGCAGTTCACACCACAAATCGGGCAGGATTTAGGCAAAAAATACGAAAATCACCTTTTATGAATTGGCCGTGAATATCTGCCGATAAAATGGCGATACTTGCACAAGACTCTCAAATGATGTTTGGGAAGGGCATAAATGGCCGGAATAGGGATTCTATTCCGGCCATTGCGGCAAAAGCCGCAAAGTAATACTCGGCCTATTAGAGCTGAGCGGTCAGCGCGTTGCTGATTTCGGTTGCAGTCGCGTCAACGCCGCCTTTGATTACGGCAACAACGGCGATCGCGATGCCGACGATGGCTGCGGTCAGAACAACCCAGTCAACAGTTACGGCGCCGGACTCGTCTTTGGCGAAGTTTTTCATTTTGAACAGTTTCATCTCGTTACCTTTCACGGAATATGAGCATATGGTTTCGGTTTCAGGACCCCGGAACAAGGGGCAGTCAGTTGGGATTTGTCTCAGTCGCCTTTGGTCCAGTTACTCTGCGGTCCATCAGCTTCCGGGCCTGCACCCTTGTTTCACCCGATCTCTTGAACATCGGATGCCCTTATATAGCCCTCTGATTCTGGCTGGATTTAGGCAATGTTCACCATTTCGTAACATTCTTTTCACTTTTTCAGTTTCTTGGAATTATCAAGCGAAATCAAGATTTTGTGTGGTTCTGGTTTGGCAATGCCTTACTTAGGCCCAGCAAAAATATTCCGATTTCGCCATATTTGCCTTGGTCTGTGGGCAATTTTCGGTGGCTTTTTTCATTGGGCACGTCAATGAAATGCCGCCTTGAATGTTCAAAGCGGCATGGTAATTCCGAAAATTACCTTGATTGTCCGCATAGCCTAGTTCGTCTTTGTAAAAACAATTTCGCTGGCTGCGGTCGGCACACCGGCACTGATCACGCCGACCATGGCCACTGCGATGGCAACGATGGCAGCCGCCAAAACCACCCAGTCGACTGTAATGCCACCGCGATCATCGTGAAGGAATTTCGGGAATCTGGCCAATTGCATTCCAAATTCCACTCAATTGATCAAGCACGATCATTCAGCTTATCGCGAACTCGCCGCGCTCGAGTGCGGCGACACTTCGACAAATGCCACGTACTGGCAAATCATGGCACAAAAATTGGGCAGGCCAAACCGCGGTGGTTCAACCTGCCAAAACCTGCGACTTCGAATCGCGTCGGTTGTTTATGTCAGTTGCGCCGTGAGCGCATTGCTGATTTCGGTCGCGGTCGCATTGACGCCGCTGCGGATGATGCTGGTCATTGCAATTGCAATTCCAACGATTGCGGCGGTCAAGACCACCCAATCCACAGTTACCGCACCATCATCGTCTTTGGCGAATTTTTTCAATTTCAACAGTTTCATCTTGGTACCTTTCACTGAACTCGTACAACAAAGTCCATGTGCCCCCCACGAGGCTCCACAATTTGGCTACCGGTCGATTCCGGCAACCACCCCAGTCCTGATCATCGATCAATTCGCCCCGACTGCCCGAGTCATGAATCGGTCTATGGTCATTCGCCCTTTGTAGCGCCGCAAAATTTGGCCCAACAACAGGCTTTAGTTCCACTTTTTAGAAATTCTTTGTGATTACAGTCAGCGCCCTTTGGTGCCAAAAGTCAAGAATGGTTTTCTTTCATTGGTTTGGCCAAGCATCAAATTGATGGGGCCGTCACAGACCAGTTTTGCTGAATTGATTCTGCAACGCTGGTCAAAAAAACCAGCGCCAACATCATTGATTGACGATTGGACTGCATTCAGCGGATCAATCTGGTCGAAATTGGGCGGCGGGCCACGAAGATAATTACAGTTTGATTTTATGGCGAAATCTGAATCTCGCAATGAATCCAAGGGTTTATTTTGAAATAGTGTTGGATGTTTGGGCAAGTTTGGATAATGTGCCTGAAAGGGGTGGCTGCATTGCCTAATTCCGCATTGGGAAAAGTCGGTGTTATCACCCAAAAATCAGCCCGACGTCGGCGAAAATTCCGGCAATTTCGGGTAGTTGAGAAAACGGACAGGCATGGGCAAGATCAGTTTCAACTTGATGGTGGCGGCGGTAGTGGTTTTTGCCCAAGTGGCAAATGCGCAATCTGGGGGCTTCACATTTAAGCGAATAGGTCTGCCAGACCCGAATTCAAAGGATAAGATAAACATCCAATCCTTGCTTCCTGCCACCCCGCCGCCGCCAGAAGCGGGTGATCCGGTCATTGAGGAAGCATCGCTTCCTTTGCCAGCACCACCGGTTGATGTCGAAGAGTTCTGGGCGGCAATTTCGCCTGAACTGGATGCTGCCAGCAATCGCCGGATGGAAGAAATCTCTGCCCTCTTTCGCTATAACCCCGAATTGGCGGCACAATATCGAGCGTCGCGCGGCACGATGGAACGCATAGCTTCGCAATATGGCACCGATATCCAAGAGGCGACGCTGGGCACCAATGTTTCTGCAGCGCTGGTTGTAGCTGTGATTGGGGTTGAATCCGGAGGCAACAAGGATGCGGTGTCTTCGGCCGGGGCGGCTGGCTTGATGCAGCTTATGCCCGCCACGGCAACGCGTTTTGGTGTCAGCGACAGTTCGGACCCCGATCAAAACATCGCGGGCGGCGTCGCGTATCTAAGCTGGCTGCTTGGCGAATTTGGCAATGACCCGGTATTGGCGCTGGCAGGATACAATGCAGGCGAAAACGCGGTCATCCGCAGTGGTGGCGTTCCGCAATATGATGAAACGCGGGCCTATGTGCCCAAGGTTGCTGCCGCTTGGGAAGTGGCGCGCAGTCTGTGTATTGCGCCGCCCGACAATGCTGGGGACGATTGTGAATTCATCATTGACTGACATATCCGCGTCAGAGGAGCCCCTGAAGGTCGCGCTGGTTGTCGACGTGGACGGCACGCTGCTGCGAACCGATATGCTTTACGAAAGCTTTTGGGCGGCTTTGGGAAATGCGCCGATCCAGTGCGTGAAAGTTCTTTTGAAAGGTTTTTCTGGCAAAGCCGCACTCAAACGCCAGTTGACGGCCTTGAGCGGCTTGGATGTGACCCTGCTTCCAGTCAATGCGGCAGTGCTGGATATGTGCAAAGATGCGCGGGGCCAGGGCCGCGAACTGGTCTTGGCTTCAGGCTCGGACGAGCAACTGGTTGGGGCGCTTGCTAAACACTTGAAAATATTTGACGATCATTTGGGCAGCGACGGCATTGGAAACCTTACCGGCAAGCGCAAGGCCACCGCCCTGGTTGAGCGATTTGGCCGAGGCGGTTTTGACTATGTTGGCGATTCCGCCGTAGACGTGCCGGTCTGGAAATCTGCCCGCCAAGCCATAGCTGTTGGCATTTCACCGGCAACCCGAATTGCCCTGGCGCAAGAGGGCATCAAGCCGCAGGAAATTGGCCGTCGCTGGCGAGTGCGCGATTTGCTGAAAGGTCTGCGGGTCCATCAGTGGATCAAGAACATTCTGCTGTTCCTGCCGCTTATTGCGGCGCACCGCACCGATCTTGACGGCATCTTGGCAGTCTCGCTTGGCTTGATTGCATTCAGCGCCGCCGCTTCTTCGATATATGTTGTCAATGACTTGCTGGATTTGCGCTCCGACAGGCTGCACGAGAAAAAGCACACACGCGCCTTTGCCTCGGGCAAAGTACCTATCCGCATTGGCATGGCGGCTGGCACATTGCTGGGCATGTTGTCGCTTGCGCTCTCGGCAGCACTGAGTTGGCCACTCTTTGGCATTGTCGCCGTTTATATGGTGCTTTCGCTGGCCTATTCCTTGATGCTAAAACGGTTGCGCTGGGTCGATGTAACAGTTTTGGCGGCGCTTTATTCGCTGCGAGTCATTGCCGGCGCATTTGCCGCCAGCGTTGTTGCTTCGGGTTGGCTGATTGCCTTCGTTTTTCCGATCTTTCTGGCACTTGGTTGTGTCAAACGCCTGACCGAGCTTGCCCGTACCAAGAACGAAGGCATTGTTCCCGGACGCGGATATTCCCGATCAGATCGGCTAGATTTGCTGAACGTTGCGGCGACTGCCGCCGTTTCTGCCATGATCGTATTTGTCGTCTATTCATTCGGCGAAACCGCCGAGCGCTTGTATGCCAATCAGTGGGAACTGCGCCTGACGGTAGTTACTGTTGGCCTGTGGCTCTATCGAATGATCCAGACTGGCTGGTCCGGAACCCAGGATTATGATCCAATCGTTTTTGCCTTGCGCGATTGGAAAGGGCTGGTCTTGATACTGGCGACGATCGGACTGATGTTCCACGCCGCAGGCTATTTAGCGGGTTAGTCAGACCGACATCTTCTTGAAAATCCGCTCGGGAATATTGCGGATTATCAACATGATGTATCGCCAGAAAAATGGCGCGTAGATCACGTCGCGTTTCTTTGCGGCTGCTTGCCAGATTGCCTCGGCGACATCGGTGGGACTGGCCACCAGAAACATCCCCGGCAGGCCCCAAGTCATCGCCGTGTCCACAAACCCGGGCTTTACGGTCAGAACATGGGCGCCCGATCGGGTCAGGCGATTTCGCAGGCCGGCCAGATAGGTGTGGAACGCGGCTTTTGTGGAGCCATAGACATAGTTCTTGATCCGCCCACGGTCCCCCGCCACCGAACCGACGCCGACGATGGTGCCGCTTTTGCGGTCTTCCAATAGCGGGGCCAGTTCGTGCAGCATCCGCAAAGGCCCCATGTAATTGTCGGCAATCATGCCCGCTGCCAATTCCGGATTTGCATCGATTTCGGATTGTAGCGGCATAGATCCAGCAAAAACGGCGGCGTTGATTACGCCCTCAAATCGCGCTGCTGCGATCAAAATCGCCGCAAAACTTGTAGCATTCCGGGTGTCAAAAGGCATTGCGGTGACTGAGGCCGCGCCGCGCAACAGGCAATCGGCGACGGCCGCTTGCAGGTCGTCCTGATCGCGCCCGGCAAGGATCAGGTCCGCGCCTTCGCTGGCGGCTTTGCGGGCAAAGGCCCGTGCCATGGCCGAACTTGCGCCAAGGATGATCCAGAGTTGCTTCACGACCGACCTCGCAAATTCAAACGGCGCACGAGGCCGGTTTCAAAGGCGCCATCAGGGTCGATCTGGTTGACGATCTCGCGCCAATCAATCAGTTCGGAATACATGCCCAAAACAGCTTCGGCACTGCTGGTGGAATCTTTTGCCAGATAGATGCGGCCTGAAGCATCAAGCGCCAAAGTCTCAAGATCGGCGATCAACTCGCGCGCTTTTTCGCGGTCGGGAAAATCCACCGCCAGCGTGTAGCCTTCCATTGGAAAAGACAGCATGCCAGCGCGGCCCGGTCCCATTTTTTTCAGGACTGCCAAAGGGGATGCCAGGCCGGAAGCGGCAATCTTGCTCAGCATCGCTTTCAAAGTTGTTGCTGCGGCCCCGGTCGGAATGACGCATTGAAACTGGTGGAAGCCTTTCTTGCCATAAAGTCGGTTCCAATTGTGCACGCGATCCAGCGGGAAAAAGAAATCTTCCAGCCGTCGCAAGCGGTTGCGCCCTGACATTGGTACGGCACCGAAATAAACCTTGTTAAACCAGCGCACAATCAGCGGGTTCATCATGAATCCCGGCGCATTGAACGGAATGGCTTTTGATTTGCGGCTGCGCAATAACTTTGGCGGGCCGTCATAAAGTTGCCCTTCTTCGAAAATACCCTGACCCAATGCTTCACCCTTGGCCGTGGCGTCAATCCAGCCAACTTGAAAAGCGGATTGGGCGGCGTCGAAGGCATCGATGAACTGGGCCAGATTGGCGATCCGCTCTTCGTGCACTTCCATCAGTGTTGAGGGGCATCGCGACAGTTTGATCCGGGCCGAACGGATGATGCCAGTTTGCCCCAAGCCCCCAATCGTGGCTTTGAAAATGGCTGGTTCCGACATTTCGGAAACCATGCGAGAAACGCCGTCGGCACCGGCCAAGACCAGGCTTTCGACATAGGAACCAAACGTGCCGGCGATATGGTGGTTCTTGCCGTGCACATCATTGGCGATGCAACCGCCCAAGGTGGCAAACGCCGTGCCCGGCACCACAGTCGGCATCCAGCCCCTGGGCACAAACGTCGCCATGATGACGGCAATAGTAACGCCCGCCTCTGCCTCCAGAACGCCGGTGGCTGGATCAAAAGCGATAAAACGATCCAAACGCGTCATCGCGATTGCCCGACCATCGCCGTTCAACGGCGCATCGCCGTAGGAACGGAGATTTCCAATCGCCGGGGCAGGACCCTGCGAAATGATGCTCTCGAGTTCGGAAATGCGCTCGGGCCGGGCCAATGACCCTTTGGCTTTCAGGACCCGGCCCCAGCCGGAATATTCAGTTTCTTTCCAGCGCATATTGACCCTGCCGCGAGGCCTTTTCTGCCAGCGGGAATACCACCAGACCAATCAGGATCGCAAACCACAAAGTGGTCAGGCGAATAATTGCGGTGGCGGGAATTGATACCGCCAGCGGCACGCCCTGCAGGCTGAGCAGGGCAATCATCGCCGCTTCTGCCCCGCCAAGGCCGCCGGGCAGGCCGGTTGCGCTGCCCGTCATCATGGCGAACAGGAATATTCCAACGGCGGTCCACATGCCAAGATCGGCCCCCAACCAGTGCATCAGCAAAAAGAACGCAAAACCTTCGCAAAACCAACCGGCTGCGCCGAGGCAAAGGGCCAATGGCGCAACACGGAAGGTCGAGAAGGGCTGCAACGACCGTGCGGCGTGGCGCAGCCGCGCAAAGGGTCGTGGCCAAAAGCCAAGCATGCGATAGGTCAGAGTGACAAAGAACTGCAGCAAAGCCGGGCGTGTCGCGGCGATAGAAACTGCGACTGCGACCAGCGCCACTGGCAAACCACCAGCGATACCGACAGTCGATAAAGCCACGCACAAGGCCAATAGCAAACCGACCGAGGCCAAATCTGCGGCCCGGTCCACCAATACCAAAGGTGCCGCCCGTTCCAGCGGCACGCCGGTCTCCCGCGCAATCCAGCGCAATCGTACCAATTCGCCCAACCGGCCCGGTGTCATCGTCATGGCAAAGCCGCCAAGGAAATGCCGCATATCTTGCCACAGCGAGGTGCGCAATTGCAGGGCACCCGTGTGCAAATGCCAGCGCAGGCCGCGCAGAATATAGTTTCCGAACGACAAGGCCAACAACAGGGCCACCTGTTCAACCCTTAACTTCTGGGCATAAGCGAACATCTCGCCCGAACCATTAAGGCTTGCCATTCCGACGACAAACAAGGTCAACAGGCCGAGCGGCACCAGCAATTTGCGGGCGCGTCTGCGCATGAAAAGCGCCAAACGCCGTCGCAATGTTGACCGATTTTTCCGTGGATGCGCCATAACACCCTCAAACCAAAGAATAAGGGCCGGAATATGACCCGGATTCATTAACTTTGGATGTGGGTTAAATCACGTTACCAAGTGTGCCTCGGTTGCCGCCCTGATTTCCGCCTCGGACACACCGTCAGCCCGCTCAACCACCCGCAGTCCGCCCTCCACCACGTCAAACACCCCCAGATTGGTAATGATGCGGTTCACCACGCCCCTGCCGGTCAAAGGCAGAGTGCATTCCTTCAACACTTTGCTTTCGCCCGCTTTGTTGGTGTGGTCCATGATCACCACCACGCGTTTGACGCCGGCCACCAGATCCATCGCCCCGCCCATGCCTTTGATCAGTTTGCCGGGGATCATCCAGTTGGCCAGATCGCCGGTTTCCGACACTTCCATCGCACCCAAAATCGCCATGTTGATCTTGCCACCGCGGATCATGCCGAAACTATCGCAGGACGAAAAATACGACGTGCGCGGCAGTGCAGTAATCGTTTGCTTCCCCGCATTAATCAAATCGGCATCGACTTCATCCTCGGTCGGGAAGGGCCCCATGCCCAGCATGCCATTTTCCGATTGCAGGGTTACATCGATGCCAGCCGGAATATAGTTCGACACCAGTGTCGGAATACCGATGCCCAGGTTGACATACCAACCGTCCTGCAGTTCCTGCGCTGCCCGTTCGGCCATTTGGTTACGATCCCAAGCCATAATTTCCCTCACGCCGCCCTGGTTGTGCGGTTCTCGATCCGCTTTTCGTTGCTGCCTTGGATGATCCTATGCACGAATATCCCCGGTGTATGAATCGAGTCCGGGTCCAGACTGCCAACAGGCACAATTTCTTCGACTTCGGCCACGCAAATCTTGCCGCATGTCGCGGCGGGTGGGTTAAAATTGCGCGCGGTTTTGCGGTAAACCAGATTGCCCTGCGCATCACCCTTCCAAGCCTTGACGATGGCAAGGTCGGCAACAATGCCATTTTCCAGTATGTAGGTCGTGCCGTTGAAATCCTTGTGTTCCTTGCCGTCGGCAATCACGGTGCCGACGCCGGTTTTGGTATAAAACCCCGGTATCCCAGCCCCGCCCGCCCGCATGCGTTCGGCCAGCGTGCCCTGAGGATTGAACTCAATTTCCAGTTCACCCGCCAGATATTGCCGCATGAATTCAGCATTCTCACCGACATAAGACGAGATCATTTTCTTGACCTGCCGGGTTGCCAGAAGCACGCCCAGACCAACATTGTCGACGCCCGCGTTGTTTGAGGCGATGGTCAGGTTCTTGGTGCCCGCCTCGCGGATTGCGCCGATCAATACTTCAGGGATGCCGCACAGACCAAAACCGCCGGACGCGATCAGCATTCCGTCAAAAAGCGTGCCCTCTAGCGCGGCTCTGGCTGTGGGGAAGATTTTGTTCATTCTTGTGGCTTTCGCTGGGGTCAGATCAGCAATGTCCAAGTGAAGCTGGAAACTGTCAAGGCAGCGCGTGGGTTTGCGGCGATGTAGGGCCAATGTGCGGCGGTCATTGGTTGACTTTTCGAATGATAGCATTATGATAGCATTATGATAGCATT
>JANMOK010000362.1:0-3604 GCA_031369165.1 Paracoccaceae bacterium | reverse complement strand
AAACGCACCCGCAAAGGCTGCGACTGGATCGTCGCCAATGACGTAGGCACTAGCACTGGCGTCATGGGCGGCAGCGACAACACCGTCACGCTGATAACGGAAAACGCTGCCGAGTCTTGGCCCCGGATGTCCAAAAATATGGTCGCCGCCAAACTTGCCACCCGCATTGCGGAAGCCTTGAAATGACCCTGAAAGTCACCATCCAGCGCCGCGCCGATGCCGATGCCAGCATTCCTCTGCCCGCCTACGAAACGGCTGGTGCCGCTGGAATGGACATTCGCGCCAACTTCCCCGACCATTGGCGTGCTGGCGTTACGCTTGCGGCCGGAGAGCGCAAGCTCATTCCCTCAGGCCTAACCGTCGCCATACCGGCGGGCTATGAACTGCAAGTGCGCCCACGCTCTGGCCTCGCCTTCAAGCATGGGCTGACCGTCGCCAATGCTCCAGGAACCATCGACAGCGATTATCGCGGCGAAATCGGGGTGTTGCTGGTCAATTTGGGCACCGACCCATTCACCATCCAGCACGGTGACCGCATCGCCCAGCTTGTGCTTGCGCCCGTCACCCGCTGCGACTGGGTGGAAAGCAACCTTGACCAAACCACGCGCGCTGCCGGTGGATTTGGCTCAACCGGTGCGGCCTAGTTGGACGACCTTCCCACCTTTTCCCGATTGTTCCTGCTGTGGGCACCGTTGGCCGCAACCTTGATATTTAGCCGTTGGTTTGGCTGGATCGGGCTTGGTATTGCAATGGTTCTTACCCTGTCGCTGTTCTTGTTTGTGGCCACCCTCTTTGGCGAAAGCTGGTGGTCCGACAGCGCCAACCCAACGGTCCACACCGCGTATACCGGGGCATTCTGGGGCTGGATTGCGGGTTTTTGCTGTGGCATCGCGTTATTCGTCGCCTGGTGCCGTCGCAACTTGAAAGCCGCCAACCAATGACCCTTTCACCCGAAGAAATCCCTCGCTATGCCCGCCATATCGTGCTGCGCGAAATTGGCGGTCCGGGGCAGTTGAAACTGCAAGCGGCCAAGGTCTTGGTCATCGGTGCCGGTGGCCTTGGCTCACCCGCGCTGATGTATCTGGCCGCCGCTGGCATTGGCACTTTGGGCATTGTCGACGATGACACCGTGGCGCTGTCAAACCTGCAACGCCAGATCATCCACGCCACTGGCTCCGTCGGGCAGGCCAAAACCGATTCCGCCAAAGCCACGCTTGCGCAGGTCAACCCGCACGTAACCGTGGTGCTTCACACCACCCGAATTGACGCCGCAAACGCCGCCGAAATCATCGCCAACTATCACCTGATCCTCGATGGGTCCGACAATTTCGATACCCGCTACTTGGTCAATTCCATCTGCGTGGCACAGAAAAAACCCCTGATCGCCGCCGCGATCAGCCAATGGGAAGGCCAGATCAGCCTGTATCACCCGGCCAGCAGCGGCCCATGTTATGCCTGTGTTTTCCCCACCCGCCCCGAACCCGGCATGGTTCCGACCTGCGCCGAAGCCGGTGTCATGGGGGCTTTGCCCGGCGTCATTGGTTCGATAATGGCCGGCGAAGCGATCAAATTTGTCACCGGTGCCGGCCAAACCCTGCAAGGCAGCTTGCTGATCTACGACGCATTATGGGGGGAAAGCCGGAAATTGCGGGTGGAACGCGACCCATCTTGCAAAGTATGCGGGCGGGAAAGCTGAATCCCGCCCGCTGGCAGCAATTCATTTCTGCGCCGCGAATGCCTTGTCCCAGCCGGTCAAAATGCCATGGATCATCGGTGTATCCATGCTTTTCACCATGTCGCCATGATCCTTGATCGCATGCGCCCATTGCTTGGCTTCGACCATGCGGCGGTCGCTGTCAGTCACGGTATGTCCGCAATTGCAGCTTATCGAATATTCCTTGGCCATTG
The DNA here is from genome assembly GCA_031369165.1 of Paracoccaceae bacterium. Taxonomy (GTDB): domain Bacteria; phylum Pseudomonadota; class Alphaproteobacteria; order Rhodobacterales; family Rhodobacteraceae; genus JANMOK01. The sequence continues at coordinate 1,696 of JANMOK010000362.1, read as the reverse complement.
TCGTCTCCCCTGAAATCGCTGGTCACGCCGCCAGCAGGCTTGTCAATTTCACCATCATGCTGCTCCAGCCGTCGTTGTGGCTTGCCACAGCCTCTGGTGTCAAAAATCCATTGTGCGTGAGGGTAAAGGCCACATCACCGCCCTTGGCCCGAATGTCGATTGTCACCAAAGTTTCCTGGGCACCCGGGGGGCTGGATTCAGCGGCATTTTCCCATTGCCACGAAAAAACCAGCCGTTCCGGTCGCCGGATTTCGCGAAAGGAACCGCGCAATGGAAATTTGCTGCCGTCGGGGGCCTGCATCGTCAGCCGATAGGCGCCGCCTTCCCGCAAGTCAAATTCGTGGATCGTCGTCACCATGCCTTCTGGTCCATACCATTTGGACATTGTCAGAGGGTCGGTCCACGCGTTGAAAACCTTGTCGGCGCTTACGTTTGCAAACACCCGTTTGATCACCAATTCACCCTGCGGCATCGCTCAACTCCTGTCCAAAATTTTGTCCAGCCGATCCAGACTGGCGTTCCAGAACCGCGCCTGAAACTCGAACCATTCCGCCGCTGTCTTCAACGCAGCGGGATTGACCGCAACGATGTTTTCGCGGCCCCGCTTGGTGCAGCTCACAACGCCCGCCGCTTCCAGCACCCCGATGTGTTTCTTGATCCCCGGCAGGCTGATGCCAAAAGGTTGCGCCAAGGCCATCATCGCCTGCGGCCCGTCGCGCAGCAGGCTTTCCGTCATTGCGCGGCGGGTGGAATTGGCCAAAGCGCCAAACACCAAATCGCGATCATTCTGTTGAAACTTTACCATAAGGTTAAGTGTTAAAGGAATCAAATGCGCCTGTCAACCCGCCGCAAAGTTACCAAGATTTGAGCCAAAATTGGTTCAAATTGCCCGGTATACCCACATCTTCGCCCCCCAAAGGCAGCCGGAGTTTGTAATGATGACCCAAGTAGCAACCAGCCATCAACGCGCCCGCCCCCGCCGCGTGACCATGCCTGAAAGCGCCCCCCGCTCGGCCATTTGCACCAAAAATTGCCCGATCTGCGGCTGCCGCTTCATCGCCCGCGATTCGCTGGCCGACTATGAGATATTCTGCAAGGAATGCGGCGACTAAAAGCCAAACACTAAAGCATCGCCGGCAAAACCTGATCCGGTGGTCGGTGCCCGTCGATGAAGGTCTGGATGTTGAAGATCACCTTCTCACCGGTTTCGATCCGTCCCTCTTCGGTCGCCGATCCCATATGCGGCAGTAGCACCACGTTGGGCAGTGCACGCAATCGCGGGTTCACGTCTTTGCCGTGCTCGTAAACATCCAGCCCCGCCCCCGCCAACTCACCCGTCCGCAACATCCGCGTCAGCGCATTCTCGTCCACAACCTCGCCGCGCGAGGTATTCACCAGATAGGCCGTCGGTTTCATCAGTTTCAACCGCCGCGCGTTCAGCAAATGAAACGTCGAAGGCGTGTGCGGCGCGTTGACCGACACAATATCCACCCGCGCCAACATCTGGTCGAGGCTTTCCCACCAAGTCGCCTCCAGCGCCGCTTCCGCCTCGGCACGCAATCGCGTGCGCGAGTGGTAATGGATCTGCAACCCAAACGCCCGTGCCCGCCGCGCCACGGCTTGACCAATCCGCCCCATGCCGACGATGCCTAACCGCTTGCCCGCTATCCGCTTGCCCATCAATGCCGTCGGCGAC
>JANMOK010000294.1:0-26290 GCA_031369165.1 Paracoccaceae bacterium | reverse complement strand
GATCTGATGCCGCACAACCCGCTTGGCCCCATCTGCACTGCCGCCTCGGTGCATATGTCGGCGGCGGTGGCCAATTTCTCCTGGCTGGAAACCAGGGTCAGTCCCGGTGACCTCTATGGCGGCGGCCTGACCGACGACATGTTCCCGGTGCAGCCCCGGCTGCAAGGTGCCGTCTATCCGGTCAGCACTGCGCCCGGCCTCGGGATCGAGGTGAACGAGACGCTCTTGACCACCGAAAGCTTCAAGTTCTGGGAAGCCCCGCATTTGAAGCGTCACGACGGGTCAGTAACCAACTGGTAGAACTCAGGAGACTGCAATGAGCAAGGACATCACCCGCCCGCCGAAACCCCAGATCGAGGCGCTGAAAAAGATCGGCGCCGCAACCGTGGCGGGCACGCTGGCCCATATGGGCATCCGCAACACCCATATTCAGGGGCCGGTGTCGTGGCACAAGGGCCGGGTGATGGTCGGCCCGGCGCTGACCCTGCTGTTCATGCCCAAGCGCGAGGACCTCTATGGCGACGGCGAATACAGCGACCCCGAAAAGCAGTTGCACCGCCATGTCCTTTATCATGCGCAGGACGGTGACGTGGTGGTGGTCGATGCCCGCGGCGACATGACGGCGGGCATTTTCGGCGAGATGATGATGACCTATTTCAAGGGTCGCGGCGGGGCCGGCATTGTGATTGACGGCTGCATCCGCGATTATCCGGGCCAGATCGAGCTGGACATGCCGATGTGGATCCGGGGGTTGACCCCGAATTTCCATACCCAGACCGGGCTGATGCCCTTTGATTTCAATTGCCCGATTTCCTGCGGCGGGGTGACGGTGATCCCCGGCGACATCATCGTGGCCGATGACGATGGCGCGGTGGTTCTGCCAGCCGCCCTGGCGGAAGAGGTGATTGCCAAGTCGTCCGAGCACCATGAATGGGAAGAGTTTTCCAAGATCATGCTGTTGCAGGGCGGCGCCTTGCAGCGCTATTATCCGCTGCACGCCGACGCTTGGCCGGAATACGAGGAGTGGCGCAAAGCGAACCCGGTAGGCGGGCGACTCCCAAATTGACCGCGGCCAAAAATTTTCAGGACGGCCACTGTTTGGTACCAAAATCCCCGGCGTCCGAGCAAAGAAAGCCATGTGCGGCTTGTTGCCCAGAGATCGACAGGGGAGGGATTCCGGTTTATCTCTGCTGCTTGAAGGCGCCGATATGGACAAGACAGACTTCCGTTCCTCACTCGAGACGCAGGCGCGCCATTCGTTGGCGCTTGGCTCGCCCTTCATGGCACGGCTGATGCGGCTGCTGGAACGCCGCCTTGCACCGGGCACGCCGCTTGCCGACCGGCTGCTCAACTGGCCCGGCGATACTGGCGGCACCGGACAAGCCGTCGCCCTAAGGCTTGCTGGCGGACTGCATGCCTTGGTATTGAGCGGCCATGGCGCAGGCCTCGCCGCTGCCTACCCGCCGAACAAAGTGACGGACGACATCCTGTGGCGGGCCGTCCAATCCGCGATGGAGCACCATGCTCAGGCGCTTGATGCTGCGCTGGATCGCCCGCCACAGACCAACGAAGTGCGGCGCAGCGCCACGATCATTGTCGCTGCGCAAGGGTTGGCGCAGCGATTCAAGATGCCGTTCGTACTGTCCGAGATCGGCGCCAGCGCCGGATTGAACCTCAATTGGGATCGCTACGCGCTGGAAATCGCCGGGCGTCGCTATGGATTCGACCGAGCGGCAGTCGCGCTTGCTCCCGAGTGGCGCGGCGCAGCGCCGCCGCAAGGACCTTTCCCGCAGATTGTTGGCCGCCGAGGCGTTGATCTTGCGCCACTCGATCCGGCCAATCCGTCAGATCCAATGCGCCTGCTGTCGTATATTTGGCCAGATCAGGTTGAACGTTTTGCCCGCACCCTTGCCGCTCTCGCCCTGCCGCCAGCGCCGGTCGACCAGGGTGATGCCCTGCCCTGGCTGAAGAACCGCCTCGCCGAGCGGCGCCCTGGGATTCTGCACCTAGTGTTCCACACCTTGTGCTGGCCCTATCTCGACGCCAAGACCCGGACAGCCTGCGAAGCACTATTTGCAGAAGCCGGTGCCCGGGCGACCGCGGACTCGCCGCTGGCGCGGTTCCAGATGGAGCCAGACGTAGATCGGTCCAAAACCGCGCTGTTGCTGACCGTCTGGCCCGATGGCAGCACTGTCAGGCTTGGTTCCGCCGGATTCCATGGCGAGTGGATCGACTGGCTTGGTGCCGACTAGAGTGCCGGCGGCACGCTGCCAGCTCAATTGACCGATCGACCAAGATCATCCAAGGCGGACTCTGTCAGACTGGCGCGCTATTGGTGACCGCGCAAATCAACCCAGTTCAGGCGCTGTTATCCCAGCCATCACGCATCAGCCGGTAGGCACCCAGGTAGACGGCCTGCGGACTGTCAAACAGCGGCCGCCAGATCTTGGTCGCCGCAGCGAGGTCTGGCAGGGCCGAACCGAAGGCCTCGACGGTCATCCAGCCGTCATAACCGACTTTGCGCAAAGCGCGGAAAACGGCGGCAAAGTCGATATGACCCGCCCCCGGAACGCCACGGGTGTTTTCGGAAATGTGCACATGCCTGATCGCCGCTGCGGTTTGCTCGATCACCCCGGCCAAAGAATTCTCTTCGATGTTGAAATGGAATGTGTCGTAGAGATAGCCGTAGTTGCTTTCGCCAACCTCGGCCACCAGATCGGCAGCGGCGGCGGCGGTGTTGAGGATATAGCATTCGAACCGGTTCAGCGGTTCGACCGCCATGTCGATCCCCGCCGAGGCGGCGTAGAGTGCGGCACGCTTGTGAACGTCGGCCAACCGCTGCAGTTCCGCCTTTGAAGGAGGCTGGCCGGAAAACTCGCCCAGGGGCTGGTGGAAGGGACCGGCCACCAGTTTTCCGCCGAGAGCCGCTGTGCAATCGATCAGCCATTTCAGATGGTCAAGTCCGGCTTCCCGTTCGGCGGCAAACGGAGAAATTGCATTTTTGCCGCCCCCGGGCATGACGCCAATGCCGGTCGCCTCCAGTCCGAGATCGGAAATTCTGCGGCCAAGCGCGCGGTAATGCGCCTCGTCGCCGCCGAACATCGGAATCTCGACGCCATCATAGCCGGTGTCCTTCAGCTTCTGCACAATGCCCAGATGCTCGTCGGCGACGTGGATGGTCCAGAGCAGAAGGTTGAAGCCGAGCTTCACAACGACACCCATTGCCCGGATTGCCCGGAGGCAATGATGGCGTCGCAGACCCGGTTGGCCTCTAGCGCTTCGCGGAAGGTCGGGGCGGCGGGCTTGCCCGAGCGCAGGCCTTCCAGGAAATCCGCCGCCTGATGGATGAAGGAATGCTCATAGCCGATGATCAGGCCCGGCACCCACCATTTGCCCAGATAGGGGTGTTCGCCGTCGGTGACCAGAATGTTGGTCCAGCCGCGCAATGCGCCGGCAACGCCGTGATCAAAGAACTGCAGGCGGTTCAGGTCGTGCAAGTCCCAGGCGAGCGAGCCTTTTTCGCCATTTATTTCAAGGGTGTAGGCCGCTTTGTGACCGCGGGCATAGCGAGTGGATTCGAAGGTGCCCAGCGCGCCGTTGGCAAAGCGCGTCAGCACCGCCGCCGCATCGTCGATGCCCACCGCCTGCATCTTGCCGGTCTCGGCGTGCTTGCGCTCTTTGACGAAGGTTTCGGTCATCGCCGTCAACGAGGAAATCCCTCCGTTGATCCACATTGCCGTGTCAAGGCAGTGCGCGAGCAGGTCGCCCGTCACCCCAGACCCGGCAGCGTCGACATCCAGCCGCCAGGTGCCCGCCCCGCCTTGCGGCACATCGGGCGAGATCGTCCAGTCCTGCAGGAACTTGGCCCGGTAATGGAATATCTTGCCCAGACGTCCGCTTTCCACCAGTTGCTTGATCAGCGATACAGCAGGGACACGGCGGTAATTGTACCAGACCATGTTGGCCACAGCGGCCTTTTCCACCGCCTCGATCATCGGCATGGCTTCGGCAGCCGTTCGGGCCAGCGGCTTTTCGCAGGTGACCATCTTGCCCGCCTTGGCGGCGGCGATGCAGATCTCGGCATGCAGGTCGTTGGGCACGCAGACGTCGATCACGTCGATATCCTTGGCCTCGATCAGCTTGCGCCAATCGCTTTCGACCCGGCCATAACCCCACATTTCAGCAAACTTGCCCGCATTTTCGGTATTGCGAGCCGCAACGGCCTTCAGCACCGGCCGATAGCCGGTGTCGAAGAAATGCGCGACATTGGCCCAGGCGTTGGAATGGGCGCGGGCCATGAAGCCGTAACCGACCATGCCGACATTCAAGGAATTTCCCATGATTTCCCCCTATTCAGTCCAGCCATGGGCGTCCCGCACCGCGACCATCGCGGCCAGAATCTTGTTCCAGGTGTCCTGACTTTCCATCACTTCATTGGGGAACATGCAGCCATCCCAGCAGATATGCCGCATCTTGCGCGTCAGTGCGCCCTTGGCATCGCGCAGCCAGTAGCCCGCATGTTTGACCACATCCAGCCGCCCGTTCGGATCGTCGATCTGGCAGTGCCGCCCGGTCTTCTCATGGTCGCCCGAGCCAAAGGTGGTGCCATCGTTCTGCGCCACGTGGAAATCCAGCGTCCACGGGCGCAGGGAATCGGCGACCTTCCTGTAGGCCGCGTCCAGCGCCGCCTTGTCGGACCAGTCGAAGTTGACGGGCAGCAGCCGGTCATTCTCGGCATTGGCGCCCAGAACAAACAGCATCGAATGCGCCATATCGGCCTGATAGCCGACAACGCCGGGCATGCCGACCATTTCCAGCAGCTTCACGTTCTCGCGCCAGGAATGCATACCACCCCAACATATCTCGCCCTCGGCCACGATGAACTCGCCATGATCCTGCGCGATCCGACCCGCCTCGCGGAAGGTTTCCGCGATCCGTTTGGTGCCGCCGACCGGATCCTTGTCCCATTCGGCCACTCCAACCGAGCTGTCCACCCTGATGCCGCCGGTGGGGCGGATGCCGATCTCGCGCATCTGTTTGCCGATTGCGCAGGCCTTGCGTACCTGAGTGAGGAAACGCCCGCGATCCTCGGCATCGCCCATCGCCGATCCGCCTCCAGCCCCGCCCCAGATCGGCGCCACGAACGAGCCGACCTTCAGGCCAAAGCTGGCGATATGGTCGCTGATCCGGCGCACTTCGCCCGCATCCGCATCAATCGGGAAGTGCGGCGCGGTAATGAAAAGGTCGATACCGTCAAACTTCTGGCCATCTGCCCGTGCGTTCGATGTCAGCCTGAGCAGCGTATCAAGCGCAATAATCGGCTCGGAACCCGGCGCGCCCTTGCCGACGATTCCCGGCCATGCAGCGTTGTGAAGCTTGGGATAAGTGTTGGTATGCTTGGCCAATTTGCCCTCCCCGGAGATCTTTCGTTACTGTCCTGCGGCGGCTAGACGGCCCGCCCGATATTCAACCCGGTCTGTCCGTCAAAGAACATCACCTTGTCCGGCGACCAGCCGAACCGCACCTGTTCGTCCACTCTTATGCCAACATGCGCCGGAACCGAGGCACGAAGATGCGTGGTTCCAACCCGCAACGTGACGACTTGTTCTGTGCCATGGTTTTCAATGTCATGGACGATGGCGATCATTGGTCCGCCCGGAATGATCTGCAGATCCTCGGGCCTTATGCCGAACCTTAGCTTGCCCGTCGTCCCGGACGGTGCCGTGGTCAACGGCAGCTCAAAGCCACCCGGCGAAATCACGGCCCGGCCGCTTTCAATATGGCCGGGAAGCAGGTTCATGGCCGGCGATCCGACAAAGCCTGCGACAAAGTCATTGCGCGGATTGCGATAGATGTCATGCGGCGTGCCAACCTGTTCGAGGCGGCCATGGTTCAGCACGCCCATGCGGTCGCCCATGGTCATCGCCTCGACCTGATCATGGGTGACGAACAGAAAGGTGGTGCCAAGCCGCATCTGCAGATCCTTCAATTCGGACCGCATCGCTTCGCGCAGTTTGGCGTCAAGATTGGAGAGGGGTTCATCCATCAGAAACACATGGGGTTTACGCACGATGGCCCGCCCGACGGCCACCCTTTGCATCTCGCCGCCCGACAGACGGTCGGTCTTGCGGTCCAGCAGATGTTCGATCCGCAACGTCCGAGCGGCGTAGGCAACGCGCTCTTTGATCTCGGAAGGTGAGGTGTTGCGGACTTTGGAGCGGAGCGGGAAGCTGAGATTGTCCCGCACTGTCAGGCGCGGATAAAGCGAGTACTGTTGCAAGACCAAAGCCACGTCGCGCTGCGACGGCGCCCAGTCATTCACTTCGTCGCCATTGATGCGGATATGGCCGACAGTTGGTTTTTCGAGCCCGGCAATCAGGCGCAGGGTCGTGGTCTTGCCCGCACCGGTGGGGCCCAGAAGCACGAAGAATTCGCCATCGGCGATGTCCAGGTCCAGGTCTTCGATCGCCATGTGGGTGCCGAAGACTTTGGAGATATTCTCAAGCTCGATGCGCGCCATATCCGCTATCCCAGCCTGACGCCGAGCGAGGCACCCGAGCTTTTATCAAAGAAATGCGCCTGCGAGGCGTCGATCTGTGCCCAGATCTGCTGCCCCTTGCCCGCGACAAACCCGGCTGGCGTGCGTGCGCGCAACGTATCGGTGCCCACTTTCAGATCGACGATGTCAAAGGGGCCGTAGGGCTGGATCAAATGCGCCGAAACCGGGCGCGCTCCGGGGCTTTCCTGCTGGCTTAGAAGGATGCCTTCGGGCCGGATTCCCAACACCATATCCTCGACTTGCTTGGTCGCAACCATCGCCAGGACTTCACGCGGCATCTCAAACGCTTCGCCATGAACAACGACGCTGGCCCGGCCCGCCTCGTCGCGCAGTTGCGCATCGGCGATGTTCATGACCGGCGAGCCGATGAACTGGGCCACGAAAAGATTGGCAGGATGCAGATAAACCTCTGACGGCGAGCCGACCTGTTGCAGAACGCCGTCATGCATTACCACCACAGTATCGGCCAGCGACATCGCCTCGACTTGATCATGGGTCACGTAGATCGAAGTCGAGCCGTTTTCCAGATGCAACCGTTTCAACTCGGTGCGCATCTGTTCGCGCAACTTGGCATCCAGCGCGCCAATAGGTTCGTCCATCAGCAGGGCCTTGGGGCGACGCACAAGCGCCCGCCCGATGGCCACCCGCTGCATGTCGCCGCCCGAAAGGGCACTGGGCCGCAGCTTCAACAGATGCGTGATTCCGATGGATTCCGCCACCGAGGTCACGGTCTTGCGCACCCCGGCCTCGGCCAAGCCCGTGGCGCGCAGCGGAAAAGCCAGGTTCTCAAAGACCGTCAGATGGGGGTAAAGCGCGTAAAGCTGGAACACAAAGGCGATATCGCGTTCCGAGGCATGGAGCATCTGGACCGGCTTGCCATCAATCAGGATGCGTCCGCCGTCGATTTCCTCCAATCCGGCAATCGCCCGCAAGGTCGTGGTCTTGCCGCAGCCGGAAGGACCCAAGAGCACGCAAAATTCGCGATCCTTGATCGTCAGGTTGACCTCGCGGATCACATGAACAGCGCCGAAGAATTTCTGCACGTTTTCAAGCCTGATCTCAGCCACGGGTCACCTCGGCGGCGTCCGACTCGGGCGGATGTGGCACGTGAACGGCGACGTTAAACCCGATCAGCCCGATCAGCATGACCAGAACTGACCAGGAATGCAGCACTTGGATCCAGGGCTGGCAGAGAAAGATGAAACCGGTGATCATGATCCATTGCGACCAGGGTTCCAGCACTCTCATCGAAAACGCGCGGAAGCTCATTTTCTGATTGCCCCAAAACTCATTCCGCGCAGCAGATGATTGCGCAGGAGGAAGGTGAAAATGGCCACGGGCAACAGGAACAGGGCAGTGCCCGACGCAATCACAGTCCAGTCTGGCAGGCCCGAGCCGATCTGCGACGGGATGAAGGGCGGTGCCGTTTGCGCGCGGCGGTTGGTCATGATCAGCGCGAAGGCATATTCGTTCCATGCCGTGATGAAGCAGAACACTGCCGTAGCCGCGATGCCGGTTGCCGCCTCTGGCAACACGATCTTGAAGAACGCTTCCATGCGGGTGTAGCCGTCAACCAGCGCCGCTTCCTCGTATTCTCGCGGGATCTCGTCAATGAAGCCCTTCATCAGCCAGACGGCAAACGACACGTTGAAGGCGGTGTAGAGGATGATCAATCCGACATGCGTGTCATTCAATCCAAAGGCGCGGTACATCAGGAACATCGGAATGGCCACGACCACGGGCGGCAACATTCTTGTGGACAGGATGAAGAAAAGCCAATCCGCTTCGCCCTTCACCTTGAAGCGTGAAAAGCCGTAGGCCGTCACCGTTCCCATCGCCACCGCCAGAAAGGTCGAGGTGATCGCCACGATCAGCGAGTTCATGAAGCGGCCGGGATAGCCTGACAGTTGCACTTCGCCGCGCCCGGAGCGGCTGATCCGCTCGCCGCCGTCCAGCACGATCTGTTCCCACCAAGGCGCGTTTTCGTAATCGACCTGCTCATTCGGCTTCAATTGAACCCGTTTGGTGAACAGCTTGACGAACGGGGACACTTCGGGCCGGAAGAAGACCGTCGGCGGAACGGTAGTGGCAAGGTTGCGCGGCTTGAACGCGGTTGAGCCAATCCAGTAGATCGGTGCCAGAAATACCACCAGTGCCAGAATGATCATCCCGATGGCCAGGCGGTTGCCCAATCTTTGCCGGGAAGAGGTGACAGTTGCCATGTCAGCGCTCCTTGGCTTTGTTGAGGTATTTGACGTAGATATTGGTGATCGTCAGCACCATGATCAGCACGATATAGGCCAGCGCGCAGGACTTGCCGGTCTGCCATTCCTGAAACGCCATCTTGTACAGCCGGATCGAGATCAGTTCGGTCGTCGGCTGGCTGGTCATCACGAAGGCCAGATCGAAGGTCTTGAACGCCTCCATCGTGCGAAAGATGATCGCGATCAAGAGGATGGGTGCCACCAGCGGCAGTGTGATGCGGAAGAAAACATAGAACCGCCCGGCCCGGTCGATCGAAGCCGCCTCATACAAATGCTTGGGCACCGCTGACAGCCCGGCCAGCGACAACAGCATCACAAAGGGCGACCACATCCAGATGTCGGTCAGCGCCACGGCATAAAGGGCGATGCCCGGATCGGACAGCCATTCGAAGTTTCCCAGGCCCAGCGCGTAGTTAATGATGCCGAAATTGGGGTCGTACAACAGCTTCCAGAACAGCCCGACTACCGCCATCGACAGCATCATTGGCAGCAACAGCAGTGTTGTGACCAGCCCCTTGAACGGAAAGCTGCGGTTCAGCAGCAGCGCCAGCCCAAAGCCGACCAGCACCTGTCCGGTCACCGATACGATCACGTATTTCGCCGTGATGGTGAAATTGGTCCAGATGAACGGATCGGCCAGAAGATCGCGGTAGTTCTGCAACCCGATGAAGTTGGCCGCGTCTTTGGACGAGGCGCGGAAATCGGTGAAGGAATAGCCCAAGGAATAGATCAGAGGAAAGATGTTGAAAACAATCAGAAAAACGATTGTGGGGATCACGAACAAGTTGCGGATGGCCAGATCACTTAGCCCGCGTGACGCGGCGCGAGATTTCGGGTCCAGTCTGCTCATCAGTTCGGCCATGGTCTGCTTTCCGCTCACGCCGTCGCACCCGAAAGGTGCCGTTTCCTGTGCAAAGACCGGCGGAGCGCGAGGCTCCGCCGGGGTGTGAAACGGCCTAGTTGCCGCGCCCGTATTTGGCGAAGATTGCCTTCCAGTCGGCAGCCAGGGCGTCCAGCGTCTCTTGCGAAGTGCCTTCACCACCGACGACGGCCGGATAAACCCGCTGGTTCAGTGCGGTCAGCAGTTCGGCATATTCCGGCACGGCCCAGAAATCCTTGACCTTAAACATCGTCTGATAGAAGGCCTCATTATACGGGGTCGCGTTGCGGAACTCAGCCGATTCCAGAACGGCGGCCGAACAGGTGTAGCCGCCAAGCGATGCCCACAGCTTCTGGGTATCGTCCTGGATGAACCACTTGAGGAACTTCAGCGCCTCTTCCTGGTTCGGCGAATAGGACACGATCGAGATGCCCTGCCCACCAAGTGCAGCAAACTGGTCGCCGTCAGGCCCCGCCGGGTTGGCAAAGAAACCTGTGTTGGCGGCGTTGGGGTTGCTGGACGGATTGATCAGCGCCGGAAAGAAGGCGAAGTAGTTCATTGACATCGCCGCCAGGTTCTCGGTGATCGCCTGATTGTTCTCGACAAAGAAGGTCTTGGCCCAACCCGGGGGGGTAAAGCTGTAAAGCTTCTTATAGGCGTCAAGTGCGGCCACGGCCTTGGGCGAGTTGATGATGCCCTCAACCTTGTAGGTTTCCATATCACCCAGTTCGCCGCCGTAAGAGAACAAGGCGTTTTCAAAGCCCATCGCCATGGCGTCATAGGAGTTGTCGGTATATATCGCGACTCCATAGCGCTTTTCATCCGGGCGATAGAAGAATTCGGCAATATCCATCAACTGCGCCCAAGTGGCAGGGGCAGCCAGATCATAGCCGTACTTGGCCTTGAAGGCTTCCATCTCCTTGGGATCTTCGAACCAGTCCTTGCGATAGGACCAGCCCACGGCGTCGCCCTCGGTCGGAATCGACCAGTATTTGCCCGAATTGCCCGGATATTCGGCATAGAACTTCATCGTCGCCGGGGCCATCTTGGACAGAACGTCGTTTTCCGTCACGAAGGCAGTCAGGTCGACGTAGTGTCCGGCCTCGGACGCTGCCCCCAGCCATTGGCTGTCACCAACAATCAGGTCATAAGCAGAACCCTGAGCGTTGAATTCCGTGAACGCTTTTGTCTGAAAATCGGACCAAGGCGTGGTCTCGACGGTCACTTTGACCCCCGTCTGGGCCTCATATTCGTTGACAAGTTCCTGCAAGTAGTTTGCCGGGTCCCATTCCGCCCAGAAAATTGTGAGCTCCTGAGCCAGCGCGGACGTGCCGGACCACAAAAACAGGCCAAGACCGGCCACTAAACCTTTGGTCAACATGCGCATGTTATCCTCCCTATGCACCGTTTGCCGTCAGTCCTGACGGGCTTCATGAGCCCGGTTCCCCCCATTCCTGGGGTGTATATAGCGCGACCGACAAACGGCAAACACACGGCCAGTCGCGTATTTTGATCTCTTTCCCGAACGTCCCGCCCCTCTTGGTTCTTTCAAGCCCGTGTTGGGTCGTTACCTGGAACTTCCCTTCTTTTGGCCAGATTTGCGGCCAGCTCGGCATCCAATCGGACGTGTCTCAGTCCTTTTCAAGCTGCAGGAGGCCCCGCCGCCTCCGCCAAGGCAGCCCGTACCAAAGCACGCGCGGCCCAGGTCGCCACACTCTGCATCTCATCGACGTCGACTGTCCACATGTCCTTCAACACCAGCAGAACTTCAAGTCCAAAGGTCAGCGACAGCGCCTTTGCCAACCTGCTGAATTGGGCATCGCTCAGTTTGTCGCGCAGCGGTGCCATGGCCTTCTCAAGCAATTCAATTCGGTGCCCCCGACGAAATTGCGGCCCGTTTGGCACGTCGCCGGCACGTTTCTTTGCCCATTGATCGAGCGAAAGTCCAAGCGCTGCCTTGAAGGTCGACTCAAATTCCAGAATCCGGGCGCTTGAGGACGCAAGGAGATGCGTCACACGATCTTCTGCGTCCGCAAGGGTGCTGTCCCATTCCAGAATGGGCCCTAGCGCATGATCCACCACCTCTTCCACCAGCGCTGATTGGGTCGGAAAATACCGATAGGCCGTGGCGCGCGAAACCCCTGCTGCCTCAGCCGCGTCGCTGACCGAAGGTGTCTGGCCGCGTTGCATCAGACCCACGGCAGTTCGCACCATCAGGTCGCGCGTCCGGACACCGGCCCCAGTCAGACCGGCACTTGATGACTCGGATCCTTCAAACGATACGCTCATACAGGAATGATACGCATATCTCAAAATGCTTTTCAACAGGCTTTCTTGGCGTCATATTGGATCAAATCTTCAGCGGCGACCGGACGGTCCGGATCGCAGGGAAGGGAAGGATCGATGCGCCGGATTTACGTTGTTGGCACGGCGGATACCAAAGGGGCGGAATTGCGCTTCCTGGCTGACGCAATTGGCGCGAGCGGCGGGTATCCGGTCATCGTCGACGTCGGTATCCGTTCTGCAGCGATCACCCCTGATATATCCGCGGCAACGGTCGCAAAATATGGCGAGGCCGGCCTTCTGCAGTTGCAAGACCGCGGCGAGGCAGTCAGTGCCATGGCCGAAGCATTCGCCCGCTTCCTCGCAAAACGCGAGGATATTGCCGGCGTGATCGGTATCGGTGGCAGTGGGGGAACCGCGATTGTCACCGCCGGAATGCGCGCCTTGCCCATCGGATTGCCCAAGCTCATGGTTTCGACCCTCGCATCGGGCGATACCGCACCCTATGTCGGCGTCAGCGACATCGTGATGATGCCATCGATCACCGACCTTGCCGGGCTGAACCGGATCAGCCGGGTCATCCTCGGCCAGGCCGCTGCTGCGATCACTGCCATGGCAAAAGTACTTGCGCCGCCTCCGGGTGATCGACCTGCTATCGGCCTGACCATGTTTGGCGTCACCACCCCGGCAGCAATCCAGATTCTGGAACGGCTGGGCGGCTCGGTCGAAGGTATTGTGTTCCACGCCACGGGGACAGGTGGCCGCAGCATGGAGGCGCTGGTTGACAGCGGTTTTCTGGCCGGTGTCATCGACCTGACGACCACTGAAGTCGCCGATCTGCTCTGCGGTGGCGTTTTACCCGCCGGGCAGGACCGGTTGGACTGCATCGCCCGCACGAAAGTGCCCTATGTGGGTTCCGTCGGCGCCTGCGATATGGTCAACTTCTGGGCGCCCGAAACGGTACCCGCCCGCTATGCTGGCCGCCACTTCCACCGCCACAACGCCAATGTCACGCTGATGCGCACCTCGGCAGCCGAATGCACCGCCATCGGCGGTTGGATCGCCCAAAAATTGAATCGCTGCGAAGGTCCGGTCCACGTTTTGCTGCCAGAGGCCGGAGTCTCGGCGCTTGATATCGCCGGTGGTGCTTTCTATGACCCCGTCGCCGATGCCGCATTGTTCGAGTCGCTTGAGAAGGGCTTGCGACCAACGTCGGGACGTCGCATCACGCGCCTGCCATTGCACATCAACGATCCTGCATTTGCCGATGCAGTCGTTGCCGCCTATCGCCAAATAACTGCATGAGGAGGTGTCATGCCCGCCATCGCCCGCTCGGTTCTGCTTGAGAAGTTTCAATCCATGCGCCGCGAAGGCCGTCCGATCATCGGCGGTGGTGCCGGTACCGGTCTTTCGGCCAAATCGGAAGAGGCGGGCGGGATCGACCTGATCGTCATCTACAATTCCGGGCGATACCGTATGGCCGGGCGCGGCTCGGCTGCGGGCTTGTTGGCCTTTGGCAATGCCAATGACATCGTGATCGAAATGGCGCGTGAAGTCCTGCCAGTCGTTCGCCACACGCCTGTTCTTGCCGGGGTCAATGCCACCGACCCCTTCCTCATGCTGCCGCAATTCCTGCAACAGTTGAAACATCTGGGCTTTTCCGGGGTGCAGAACTTTCCGACCGTCGGCCTGTTCGACGGCACAATGCGCCAGAGTTTCGAGGAAACCGGCCTTGGCTTCGGGCTGGAGGTCGACATGATTGCAGCCGCCCATTCAGTTGACCTTCTGACCACACCCTATGTCTTCTCCCCCAACGAAGCCCGCGCCATGGCAAGTGCCGGAGCCGATCTGATCGTGGCGCATATGGGGGTGACGACAGGGGGCGAGGTTGGCGCCCGCGCCGCCAAGTCGCTGGACCAATGCGTAATCGAGATTACGGCGATTGCCGAGGCGGCCCTGACGATCCGGAAGGATGTATTGGTTCTGTGCCATGGCGGGCCGATCTCGATGCCCGAGGACGCCCGCTATGTGTTGGATCGCTGTCCGGATTGCCATGGCTTTTACGGGGCAAGTTCGATTGAACGCCTGCCGGTTGAACTGGCGATCAAGGCACAGGTGCAGGCGTTCAAAGCGCTGACAACAGGAAGAATTGGAAGATCGTCATGACGAAACCGGAAAACAACTTCGTCTACCCAAGGGATGTGGATGCCTTTGGCTTTGACTGGGGCCAGTTGGCGCTGACCGTGGCGCCCGAGGTGAACGGCGCGCAGAAATTCTCGGGCGGCGTCGTCGATTTGCCCTCCGGTCAGGGCCATAGCCGCCATAATCACCCCGGTGCCGAAGAGATCATCTTTGTCATCTCCGGCCACGGTCAGCAGATGATCGAAGACCCGGACGGCCGACCGGTCACCCAAGATGTCGGACCCGGCTGTACCATCTTTGTACCCGAAAGCCGGTTTCATGCGACGCTGAATACCAGCACAGGTCCGATGCAGCTTTTCGTCGTCTACTCACCGGCGGGTCCCGAACTCGGCCTGCGCGACCTGCAGGATTTTCGCATCATTCCCAAGGCAAATCGGTAGAAGGACGGCGAAGATGAAGCGGATCGGACGCGTGATCGGCTTGAATAGCGAAGACATTCCCGAATACAAGCGCCTTCACGCTGCGGTCTGGCCCGAAATCCTGACCCTTCTGCGCAAGGCCGGAATGCGCAACTATTCGATCTTTCTGAAAGAGCCGGAAAACCTGCTCTTCGCCTATCTTGAATATGAAGGCACGGACCTGGAACAGGACAATCTGTTGATTGCGGCCAGCGCCAACATGAAGCGTTGGTGGGCACTGACCGACCCGATGCAGTGTCCTTTGGACACACGCAAAGCCGGTGAATGGTGGGCCGATATGGACGAAGTATTCCACACCGATTAAACGCGACTTGTCGCGGGTTATTGCCTCCGTTTACGACGAGGTTCCGGCTCTTGGAGGGAGTGGAGGACGCTTTGGGAGGACTTGCGGGCCAACCGCGCCAGGTTCCAGACTCAGAGATACTCACAACCAGAACAAGACGGTTGCAGCGAGCACGCGGCAGTTTTGGATGGTTTGCCGTTTGATGCGTCTCCTTTCGGCAAGGATGGTTTCGCCGCGGCCGAAGCAGACATCAGCGGGGTCAGGTGCCGGCAAGCGGATCGCCGCCGGTGCGGGCTATTTTTCGCAACTTGTGCGCTTCATCCCTGGCTTTGGCGGTTGTCACCAGTAACGCGGAAGCTAAACTGATGTCGCGGTGCTTTGAATGCATCGTGGTACGCAGGATCCTTGACTTGGACACGTAACGGCAAAATCCGTCATCATTATTGTGCATATCAGCGCAGTAATGTCGTTGTCGATTGCGCAGGATTGCAGCAATTATGGGCTGAATGGCGACCGATTCTGTTAGCGCATCCGTCGGGTTTGATTTGCTAAGAGGTGCAGCATTGGTAAGGACGGCTAACTTCGTCGGCGACGGCTCGCTTTTGATCGAATGCGCGGAATTGTTCGTTGCGGGGGGTGGAACCGTGAATGTGGTTCTATCTGGCGACGAGCGCGTTCTCGCTTGGGCCAAAGACAATGGCTTTGCCTTGGCTGGAACCGCGTCTGAACCTGAAATGAAGGATCAGACCGCCGACTTTTTGTTCAGCGTGGCAAACTTGAACGTTTTACCGGCGTCGGTATTGGCCAGCGCAAAGATGGCGGCGATCAATTTCCACGACGGGCCGCTACCCGGTTATTCGGGGCTCAACGTCACGTCCTGGGCCATTTTGGCCGGCGAAACCCGCCATGCCGTGACTTGGCATGAAATGACCACGCGGGTTGATGCCGGGCGAGTACTGGTGTCGCGTGAGTTCGACATCGCGCCCGACGAGACGGCGTTCAGTTTGAACACCAAATGCTTTGCTGCTGGCGCGGAGTCGTTCAGTGATCTGCTGGAACAGGTGTTTTCCGGGAATTTGGCCGGAACGGCGCAATCGGGTGCACGGCATTGGTTTGGCAAAGACAAAAGGCCGGAAAATTACGCGGTTCTGGATTTCACCAAACCCGCCGCGTCGCTTTCGGCTTTGGTGCGCGCATTGGATTTTGGACCATATGCCAATACATTAACCACGGCAAAGCTGTGGACGGGTGGCCGACTTTTTGTCGTGCGTCACCTGGAATTGCTTGGTCAGGCGACGGGCAAAGCAGGGTTGATCCAACGAGTGGATGAAGACCGGATTGTGGTTTGTGCCGGCGATTTTGACGTTGTTTTGCGCAAGCTTGAAACATTGGACGGGTCAGAGATTAGACCATCAGCCTGTGGACTGGCTGTTGGCACGACCCTTCCGGCGTTTGCTTTTGGTCAATTCGCGGGCGCTTCATCGAAAACGGGCGCGCATTGGGCGGCCGTGTTGGCGGCGAGCAAGCCGGTGCCGTTACCTTTCGCCCGTAATGATGGGACCGAAAATCGCGGGTATGTCGGCACTGGTTTCGAGGTGGCCGAAAATCTTCCGATTAAGGAAGTTACCGCTGGATTTGCGGTCTGGCTGGGGCTGCTGTCGGGTGAAACGGAATTTGCCTTGAGTTTGGCGTTTGACGGGGCCGAATCTTCGCCCGACGTACGTGGCGACTATCCGGTTAGCATCGGACTTGACGCAGAAACGAGCGTCGAAACTCTCGTTGGGGTGATCGAGCAGTCTACAGCCTTGGCGCAGTCATTTGGTCCGATGTCGGCTGAATTACTGGCGTGCCTACCAGCGGGGGCCACGCGACAGCACGCTGCCGATGTACTGGTGGGTGCTGCGGTGACCTGTGGTGAAGGTTCCAAGGGGACCGCAGGCCACAAGTTGGTATTGGCATTACAGGATGGTTTCACGCGGCTGGAAGGCCGTGCTGATCATTATTCTGAGGTTTCAATCGAAATGGCCGCCCGTAGCTTGGCCGATTTCTTGACCCATGTGGCGGAAAGGAAAACGCACGTTATTGGCAGCCTTCAACTTTCCGATCTGGCAGATTTGGCCGGACCGCCGGTCGCCTTTGATCATCTTGACCGCATTGAGAGTGCCTTCCGGGATCGGGCAAAGGAAATGCCGTCGCAGATGGCGTTGGAGGCGGGCGGCGTGGCGCTGACATTCGCCGAGCTTGATGCCAGGTCTGATATCCTGGCCGGGGCGTTGGCGGCCAAAGGGGCGAAAAAGGGCACTGTAATAGGCCTGTGTTTGCCACGCTCGTCCGAACTGGTAGTTGCCATGCTGGCAATTTTGAAAACGGGAGCAGCCTACCTTCCGCTTGACCCTGAATATCCGGTCGAACGGGTCAAATTCATGGTGGCAGACAGCGGTGCGCCGCTGGTTATTGCGGGCACACAGCAAATTCAAAAATTCGCCTTGGACGCAGCCAAAGTCCTCGCACCAAACGCGGTAGGCGAGGCGCTGAAGGGCCTTCAGGGGGCGTCGGGTGACCTTGCCTATCTGATCTATACATCGGGCTCCACGGGCACGCCAAAGGGTGTGATGGTCAGCCATGCCAACGTGACGAATTTCATGGCCGGGATGGACAAAGTGGTGCCCCACAAGGCGGGTGACCGCTTGTTGGCAGTGACGTCGATCTCATTCGACATCTCGGTACTGGAGATTTTCTGGACCTTGACGCGTGGCATCACGGTCATCCTGCAAACCGATGGTTCTGAAAGCAGTGAAAGTCCGAGTTTCAGTCTGTTTTACTTTGCGTCCGAGGCCGCCGGTTCGGGCCATCACGCTTATCGATTGCTGCTGGAAGGGGCGAAGTTTGCCGATGAAAATGGCTTTGAGGCGGTTTGGACGCCGGAACGCCATTTCCATGCTTTTGGAGGTTTGTACCCAAATCCGGCGGTCGCCTCGGCAATGGTGGCGGGAATCACCAAGAAGGTTAAAATCCGCGCGGGTTCGATTGTTCTGCCATTGCACCATCCTGTCCGGGCTGCCGAGGACTGGGCGCTGGTTGATAACTTGTCGGGTGGTCGCGCCGGCATGGCAATCGCATCGGGCTGGCAACCGAACGATTTCATCTTGCAGCCGCAGAATTTTGACAACCGCAAGGACGTAATGCTGGAAAGCATCGACACTCTGCGCGCTTTGTGGCGTGGCGAGGCGGTGGAATTTCCCAACCACAAAGGCGAAATGATCAAGACCACGACCCTGCCTCGACCGGTGCAAAGCGAGATACCGATGTGGATTACCGCCGCAGGCAACCCCGAAACCTTTGCCGCTGCAGCTCGAAAGGGCTGCGGCGTGCTAACCCACCTTTTGGGGCAGACGTTCGACGAAGTAGCCGAAAAAATCCGTGCCTATCGCGTGGCTTGGGTGGAGGCCGGGCATCCGGGCACGGGAACCGTTACGCTGATGCTGCACACGTTTGTGGGCGACAACGATGCAAGCGTGCGCGAAACGGTGCGTCTGCCGATGCGAAGTTACCTGAAAAGCGCGGTTGATTTGATCAAACGCGCTTCGTGGTCGTTCCCGACCTTCGTGCAAAAAGCCGATGCCAGCGGGATGACGCCGCAGCAGGTTTTTGAGGAAGAGGAACTGAGCAAGGAAGAAACCGACGCGCTGCTGGACCATGCCTTTGACCGTTATTACCGCGACAGTGGCCTGTTTGGCACGCCGGAAAGCTGTGTCGAAATTGTGCGCAAAGTGGCAGCGATAGGGGTGGACGAAATTGCCTGTCTGATTGACTTTGGTGTTGATACTGATTTGGCACTGGCGCATTTGCAGCACATCAAAACCTTGATGAACAATGTGAAAGGCGCCGAAGGAGTCAGCCGAAAGGCCTCGGTTGCCGAGCATATTGTCGAGAACGGCATCACCCACCTGCAATGCACGCCGTCGGCGGCGTCAATGCTGATGGCCGATGCACCGGGGCGCACGGCCTTGGCTCGGTTGCATGTATTGCTGGTTGGCGGCGAAGCTTTGCCACCCGACTTGGCGCATAGTCTACGCAAACATGTACCCGGCGTGCTGTTGAACATGTACGGACCAACCGAAACGACGGTCTGGTCGTCGGTGGCGCGACTGGATGAGATCGGGGAAACAGTGCCTTTGGGCAAAGCGATAGCCAACACATTTTTGAGCGTGCGCAATGACCGGGGGCAGACTTTGCCCGAAGGTATTGCCGGAGAATTGTGGATTGGTGGCGACGGTGTAAGCCTGGGTTACTGGCAAAGACCAGACTTGACGGCCGATCGCTTTCTGGAACCCGCCGGGAACCGGTTCTATCGCTCCGGCGATCTGGTCCGTCGCGAAGGTGATGTTTTGGAGTTTCTGGGCCGGATTGACAATCAAGTCAAAATTCGCGGTCACCGCATTGAACTGGGCGAGATCGAAGCGAAACTTTCGGCGATGCCGAATGTGCGGCAAGGCGTGGTTGTCGCACAAACCGACAGCGCGGGAGAAAATCGGTTGGTGGGTTACTGCGTTGCCAATCCGGGCATGTCGATAGACCCAAAAACACAGCGCGAGGCACTGGCGGAAGTGCTGCCAGATTTCATGGTGCCCTCGATGGTTGTCGTGTTGGAACGATTCATGACAACGCCCAACGGCAAGATTGACCGCAAAGCGCTGGCTTCGCCGTCAACTGTGCAAATCAGCGAAAATGTCGAGGCCACCGGCGATACCCAAGAGGCGATTGCGGAAATTTGGCGGGAGGCGCTGGGATTGGCGCATGTGAGCACGACGGACAATTTCTTTGATCTGGGCGGACACTCGTTGCTGGTTGTTCAGGTGCAGCGTCGCCTGAAGCAAAAGTTTGGCAAGGAAATTCCGATTGTAGATATGTTCCGCTATTCCACAATTCAGTCGCTTGCCGAGCGGGTCGACGGCGATGTCGACAGCGACAATTCCGCCGCCAAGCGCGGCCAAGAACGGGCGATGACAAGACGCAATCGCGCGGCCCGCCGAATGGGAAGCTAGCCAAATGAAATGCCTGATTGCAAGCAAAGGCGCGCAGAATCGTGGTCGGTGATTGATGAGTGCGGCTGGGGTATCCTCAACGTCAGAACACATTGCCATAATCGGCATGGCGGGAAGGTTTCCTGCCGCGCGGAACGTGAGACGATTCTGGCAGATGCTGGCCGAAGGACGCACGGCGACCCGCTGGTTGACTGAGGAAGAATTGCTGGCCGAAGGCGTCAGTGCCACTGAGCTGGCCGACCCCTGCTATGTCCGCGCCGCCAATATCTTGCCGGATATGGAGTGTTTTGACGCAGGTTTCTTTGGGTTCAGCCCGCGCGAGGCTTCAATCCTTGATCCGCAACACCGGCATTTTCTGGAAACGGCCTGGGAGGCGTTTGAAGACGCCGGGCATGTGCCGGAAAATTTTGACGGCCGTATCGGGGTTTTTGCCGGGTCGGGGATGCAGGCCTATTTGCCGTTCAACCTGCTCAGCAACCCCGATCTGGTGGC
Source organism: Paracoccaceae bacterium (assembly GCA_031369165.1). GTDB lineage: Bacteria > Pseudomonadota > Alphaproteobacteria > Rhodobacterales > Rhodobacteraceae > JANMOK01. The sequence goes on along the minus strand of JANMOK010000294.1, from coordinate 5,863 downwards.
GCAAGTCGGCATGTTTTTGCTGCGCCACACCGGTAATGACAAAGACTTCATGCCGACCCGACTGTCGTATCTGCTGAACTTGCGCGGTCCTTCGGTCGCAGTGCAGACGGCGTGTTCAACCTCGCTGGTGGCGGTGCATATGGCCTCGGGCTCGCTGTTGTCAGGCGAATGCGACATGGCGCTGGCGGGGGGGGTAACCATCGAACTGCCGCATCGGCAGGGCTATCGGTACACCGAAGGTGAAATTTTATCGCCAGATGGTTTTTGTCGGGCGTTTGACGATAGTTCCAAAGGCACCGTGTTTGGCTCGGGCGCCGCGGTTGTTGTCTTGCGTCGGTTGGACGATGCAATTGCCGATGGTGACGATATTCGTGCGGTGTTGATCGGATCGGCTGTCAATAATGACGGATCGCAAAAAGCGGGTTACTTGGCGCCCTCGGTTGACGGTCAAGCCGAGGCGGCGGCTGAGGCATTGGCGCTTGCGGGGATTGACGCCAGTAGCGTCAAATACATTGAAGCACATGGCACCGGCACACCGGTGGGCGACCCGATAGAACTTGCCGCGCTGACCCAAGCCTATGGCGAAGGCGGCAAACAGTTTTGCGGCATCGGTTCGGTCAAGACCAACATCGGCCATCTGGACACGGCGGCCGGTGCGGCGAGTTTGATCAAGGTGGTCGAGGCTTTGCGGCACGAAATGATTCCGCCGAGTTTGAACTATTCTAAACCCAACACGCGATTTGATTTGGCTCGCAGCCCGTTCTTTATCGCCGAGAAATTACGGCCCTGGCCGCGCGGAAAATTGCCCCGGCGCGCTGCGGTGAATTCGTTGGGTGTCGGCGGCACAAATGCGCACATGATTGTGCAGGAAGCACCGTTGCGCACACCAACGCTTGCGCAAGACCAATGGCGAATTCTGCCGTTTTCGGCGCGAAGCGACGCGTCGCTGGACGATCTTGGCGCGAAATGGTTCGAGTTTCTGGAATCGCCGGTGCAGGATTTCAATCTGGCGGATGCGGCGTTTACGTTGCAAACCGGGCGGCGTATTTTTGCGCGTCGACGGGCGTTGGTTGTGCGGGATGTTGCCGGTTTGCAGGGCGTTTTGCAGGGCGAGGACAAACGTCGGGCCGCCAACGGTCAGACCACAAAGGAAGCGCCGGGAATCGTATTCATGTTTCCCGGGGGCGGGGCACAATTTCCCGGAGTCGGCAAGGATTTGTTGACAACCGTCCCGGCATTTCGCGATGCCGTTGAAGCCTGTTTTTCGGTCATGCCAAACGATGTGCCGCAGGATTTGCGTGCGACCATGTTTGAGAGTGATGCATCCGACAGCGCCGCCGCTGCATTGTTGGAACGCCCGATTTATGCCTTGCCTGCCCTGTTCGTGTTGGAAATCGCTTTTGCCCGGATGTGGCAAAGTTGGGGAGTGCAGCCAACGGCGCTGATTGGCCATTCGGCGGGTGAATATGCCGGCGCGGTGATTTCCGGCATTTTGAGCGTCGGCGATGCCCTGCGCATTGTAGCGCTGCGCGGGCGATTGATGGAAGACTTGCCCAAAGGCGCGATGGCCGCGATTCCCGCGAGCGAAGCGAGGGTGCGCGACATCATCGGTGAAGATCTGGATTTCGCGGCGATTAATGCGCCCGATCTTTGCGTGGTTTCCGGGCCGGTCGACAAGATTGCGGCGCTGGAGGCGCGGCTTGCGGGGACCGAAACCGAGGCGAAACGCCTTCGTATCAACGTGGCGGCGCATTCGCGGATGCTAGAACCGACATTGGGTGATTTTCGCGGCCAGCTGGAAACGATTTCCTACGCCAAAGGCAATATTCCGTTCGTATCAAGCTTGCGCGGCGATTGGGCTGAAACTGGCGACCACGTTTCGGCAGATTACTGGACCGGCCATTTGCGCAATACCGTTCGCTTTGGCGCGGCGATGCGGCAGATTTTGGCCCAGCCGAACCAAATATTGTTGGAGGTTGGCCCTGGCAATTCGCTGGGTTCGCTGGCGCAGGTCAGCGGTGCCGATAACAAGCCCGTCGCGGTAGTCGCCTCGACCCGGCAAGCGAAGGAAGTTGACGATGACCTAGCCTTTGTCTTGACCAGCGCCGCTAAAATCTGGACGCTGGGCCATGATATTGATTGGGCCGCTCTGCCTGCTGCGGGCGGTCAACGAATTTCGCTTCCGACCTATGCGTTCGAAAAACAAGTGCATTGGGTACACCCAGGCAAACCGGTGGCGGGCGCGGTTGCAGCACCAGCAATGGACGTTGCCAAGCGACGTGACAATATTGCCGACTGGTTTGAAACCTGGGTTTGGCGCGAAACGGCGTTGCCGATGGCAGAACAGCGCCGTGGTGAAAGCTGGCTGATATTTGACGATGAAGGCTCGCTTTCGGCCGTTCTTCAAAAGAGATTGCACGCAGCGGGTTCGACGATCAAACTTGTGCGACAATCCGATAAATTCGCCGAGCAATCGTTTGGATTTGACCTCAATCCCAACCTTGCCAGCGATTTTGAGGCGCTTTTCGCCAACTTTTGCCCGCCAAACATTCTCTACCTTTGGCCAAATGGCCAGGACGCATTCAATGCACCATTCTTGGCGATGCGTGCCCTGCAGACCGCTGAAATTCAACCGGGCACGAAAGTTACTTTTGTGACTGGCGGGACCGTTGGAATTGACGACGAACTGGTCAGCAGCCCCGACGGCGCTTTGATGCTGGGGCCAGTAAGGGTTGCCCCACGTGAGATTCCCGGCCTGTCGGCGCAGTTGATTGACGTTGGAAGCACGGATTTGGGCGTGAGCGCTGCAATGATACTGGCAGAAAACAACGCCGGGTCGCGGGAGGATTACGTTGCTTTCCGGCTTGGCAAAAGGTTTGTGCCTTTCCTGAAACCATTACCGTCAGCAAAAAATCAGGTGCCATCGCGGGTAAAGATGAATGGCACCTATGTGATTTCCGGCGGCACAGGCGGGATTGGCCGCGAGCTGGCTCGGTATTTGACCCAGCAATTCAAGGCCAAGGTCATTTTACTGGCCCGGTCTGCAGAACCGCTGGAACCGCTGGTTGCCGCGCTTGTCGTTGAAAGCAAGACCACGGGAGGGTCGGTCGGTGTGGTCGCAGTTGATGTGACGGACAAAGAAAAACTGGCCAAGGCCATTGCAGAAATTCAGCTTTCCCACGGTCCAATCAGCGGGGTTTTCCACGCTGCAGGCGCAATCAACGACGCACCTATGGCGGCCAAAAGTCTTGAGCAGGCGCTAACAGTCCTGGCACCCAAAGTTGTCGGGGGTCGTAACCTTTCGGAATTGCTGCCGGTTGGTTCGGTCGATTTCTTTGCAGTGTTTTCGTCGTCATCCGTCGTCATCGCGCCACCCGGTCAAGTGGACTATGTCGCCGCGAATGCGTGGCTGGAAGCTTTGGCCGCTTCACGCAGTGACGGTTTGTCGATTGCCTGGGGCGTCTGGAGCGATACGGGCATGGCCGCACAGGCCTATGGGATGGGCACCCAGGGTCGCGGCCCGCATCCATTGCTTGGTCCGATGGAGCGGCAATCTGACGGCTTCCTGAGTTTCCAAATGGCCTATGATCCCAACACGCTTTGGGTTCTGCATGACCATGTTGTCGGCGGGGTCAAAGTCATGCCGGCCACCGCCTATTTTGAGATAATCCAGGCGGCGGCCTTGGCTTGTGTGCCCGATGCGACGTTTGAAATCCACGCGCTTTCGCTTGCGTCGCCGATGGCATTCCCGGCGGATATGCCAAGGGTTGTTCGGGTCCGATTGCAGCCAGAACCTGATGGCTATGATCTGCGCATTGAATCGGCGGCGGAACGTGATGGCGCGTTTCTTGAACATTGTCGCGCCCGTGTCGTGCGCCGCAAACGGCCAGATTTTGGCATGCCAAGCGAATTCAAAAAATTTGCGGCAAGGGTTGTTTCAGAAAACAGCGGCCACGCCCTGCAGCGCGGATTGATCGACTTTGGCCTGCGTTGGCAAAACATTGGCCAGATATTGACCGGCAAGAACGCCGTCGAGGCCGAATTTGAACTGCCCCAAAATTTTGCAAGCGACCTCGAGGCCTATCCTTGGCATCCCGGACTAACAGATATGGCGGTGACAATTGGCTTGAATCTGCTGCCAGAACTGCAAGGAATTCCGCGTGCCATTTATGCGCCCGTTTCTGTTGAACGGATTCGGATGATTGCGCCTTTGGTGCCGAAACTTATCGGGCGCGCCGCCTTGCGCTTGCACGAAACTGAACATCTGGCAAAGTTTGACGTGGTTGTGTCTGACAGGTCGGGCAGAGCGCTGATGATCCTGGAAGGGTTGTCGATGCGTTATGTCAGCAAAGAGCAGCTTGCCAATATTCAACAAGACGAACCATCTTTGACCTCGCGCATGGTGATGCAGGGAATTCGTGCCGCCGAGGCACCGGATATATTCGAGCGGGCCATGACAAGTTCGGCCCGGCAGATGATAATTTCCAGCCTGTCGCCCGGCGATTTGCGCCTGCAATTTTCCAAGGCGATGGTGCGCCCGGTTCGGGTCAATCGTCAACGAAGCACCGGCGAAGCCGACGCATCTGACTTTGCCAACAGGGTCGAACAGTCGATAGCAGGTTTCTGGGGCGATTTGCTGGGTGTCAATGACGTCAAACCGGACGATGATTTTTTCGACATTGGCGGCCACTCGCTTTCGGCGGTGCGGCTATTTGCAAAAATCCGCAAGGAATATGACGTGGACCTGCCGTTGGCGGCGCTGTTCCAGGCACCGACGCTGCGAGCATTGGCCATTATGGTAATTTCCGAAGGCGGAATTGATATCGGCGAAAGTCTGGAAAAACCCGTTGCCGCTGCTGCGCGCACCTGGTCACCTTTGGTGCAAATCAAGAAAGGCGCCGAAGACCTGCCAGCGCTGTTTTGCGTGCATGGAGCGGGCGGCAATGTGCTGAATTTCCGGTCCCTTGCCGGGTATTTGAGCAAGAACCAAAGTTTCTATGGGTTGCAAGCGCAGGGCGCAGACGGCGCGTTGGACCCGCTTGCGACGATTGAAGAAATGGCAACGATCTATCTGGCAGCAATTCGTGCTGTTCAGCCCGAAGGACCATACTATTTGGCCGGTTATTCCGGTGGCGGCGTGGTTGCCTATGAAATGGCGCAAAGACTGAAAAAAGATGACCAGGAAATAGGCGCTGTTGTGATGTTTGATTCACTGGCACCGCATGTGACACAGACAAAAATGACCAAGTTAGAAAAGCTCTGGGCCATCCGCCATTGGAGCGTGGCCTTTGCTTTGGACTGGCCGAAACGACGCCGCAAGAACCGCCAAGATCGACAAAGCAGCGTTGAAATCAGGCGTTTGGTCGCCAACGGTGAACCGGTGCCGGCGGAGTATATGGGTCGACGGATGACTGACGCCTACCGCTTGGCGCAATCGCGCTACAGGCCCAGCCGGTACGATGGTGACATCATGCTATTCACCGCCGGTCAGGCCGGAACCGAGTTTCTGCGCGCGGGCAAGAAACTGGGTTGGGAAACCGTGGTGGACGGAACAATCAACGTTCACCGCTTTGACTGCGATCATTTCAACATGATGTCGGATCCGACTATTGGCATCATCGCGGAGCAGTTGAATGATATCATGCGGGCGCGCGGATAACGCTTTGAAAAAAGCGCAAGATGTCTTGAGTTGCACCATATTGCCCCAAATTTGCATGGCCTGCCTGCGGGTAGGTTTTGATGCGGGCGTTTTTTGGTGCGGCTTTCACCAGATTGTCAAAGGAATAGCCGGGAATTGCAGTGTCTTGACCGCCGCGCAGCAGCAAAAGCGAGCCGCGAATGGTGCCGATTTCGCGGTCTTGCG
>JANMOK010000277.1:0-1930 GCA_031369165.1 Paracoccaceae bacterium | reverse complement strand
AACCAACATCCCAACCACGCTGGCCGCGATTCTGTTCGCCTTCCCGTTGCTGTTTTTCAGTGTGCTGATATATTCCAAAATATCACACTCAACCCGACAAGGTCTGGTTGATCCTCGGCATCGGTCTGGCCTTTGGCATCTGGGCTTATTCCGGCCTTGCCTTCAACCGCGATCCGCTGGGCGTGTTTGGCATGGACCCGAACCGTTTGAACATTTTCGTTTCGGTCGTTTTCGTCAATTCGCCCACTGTATTCCGCATCGTGCGCGGCATGACACTCGACATCAAAACCAGAGACTACGTAGCAGCCGCACAGACGCGCGGTGAGGGGCCTTGGTACGTCATGCTATGGGAAGTACTGCCCAATGCGAGAGGGCCCCTCATCGTCGATTTCTGCCTGCGTGTGGGCTATACCACCATCCTGCTTGGCACCTTAGGCTTCTTTGGACTTGGCGTTAGCCCGGAAAGCGCCGATTGGGGCTTTACCATCAACGACGGACGCCGGTTGCTGCTGGTGACCGTCTACCCGGCAATGGCCCCTGCCCTTGCCTTGATGAGCCTTGTTTTGGGCCTCAACCTGCTGGCCGACGGGCTGCGCGAACAAAGCATGAGGGATTAGATCATGGCCAAATGGGATTATGACGGCCCGATCCTTGAAATCGAAAACCTGTCGATTTCGTTCTTTACCCGTGCCGGCGAAATTCCGGCGGTGATGGATTTTTCCTGCACCGTCCAACCCGGCGAAGCGATGGGACTTGTCGGCGAAAGCGGTTGTGGCAAATCCACCGTTGCATTGGGCGTCATGCAGGACATGGGCAAGAACGGCCGCATCGTTGGCGGCTCGATCAAGTTCAAAGGCCGCGACCTGTGCAAGATGAGCCAGGAAGAATTGCGCCAATTGCGCGGCTCGGAAATCGCCATGATCTATCAGGAACCGATGGCGTCGCTGAACCCGGCGATGCGGATCGGGGCGCAATTGATGGAAGTGCCGATGATCCATGCCGGGGCATCGGCTGCCGAGGCGCATGCTTTGGCCGTAGAAGTCGTTACTGCTGTGCGCCTGCCAGATGCCGAACGGATATTACGATCCTACCCGCACCAGCTTTCCGGTGGCCAGCAACAACGCATCGTCATAGCCATGGCGCTGATGTCCAAACCCTCGCTGCTGATCTTGGATGAACCAACCACAGCGCTGGACGTGACGGTCGAGGCCGGGATTGTCGATCTGGTCAAAGACCTTGGCCGCACCTATGGCACCTCGCTTCTGTTCATCAGCCACAACCTTGGCCTGATCCTCGAAACCTGCGACCGCATCTGCGTGATGTATTCTGGCGAAGCGGTCGAGACCGGCTCGATCACCGATGTTTTCAACAAGATGCGTCACCCCTATACGCAAGGCCTGTTCCGCTCGATCCCCCTGCCCGGCGCCGATAAAAACGCTCGGCCCCTGATCGCCATTCCCGGCAATTTCCCCCTGCCCCACGAACGGCCCAAAGGCTGCAACTTTGGCCCGCGCTGTTCGTATTTTGTCGCCGGAAGGTGTGATGCCGCGGAAATCCACATGGCAATTGTGGACGGCAATGACCGTCATTCCAGTCGATGCCTGCGATTCAATGAAATCGACTGGAAAGCCCTTCCGGCGCGCAAAGCCGCGACCGAAGCAACCGTCGCTGGCAAAGTTGTGCTGAAAGTCGATGGCCTCAGCAAATATTACAAAGTCGCGGCCAACGCGCTGTTTGGCGGCGCTGGCGGGCGCACGGTCAAGGCCAACGAGGGCGTGTCGCTGGAAGCGCATGAAGCCGAGACACTGGCGATTGTCGGTGAATCCGGTTGCGGAAAATCGACCTTGGCCAAAATCTTGCTGGGGCTGGAGACCGCATCAGACGGGCTGGTGATGCTCGACAACAATTCGATCGGCAACACGCAGATCGA
>JANMOK010000255.1:0-13885 GCA_031369165.1 Paracoccaceae bacterium | reverse complement strand
GGCGAAGGCTTCGTTGGCTTCGATCAGATCGAGGTCGGAAACTTTCCAGCCCGCCTTGGCCAAGGCCTTGCGGCTGGCGAAGATCGGGCCGACGCCCATGATCGCTGGATCAACGCCGACGGTGGCGTAGGAGGCGATGCGGGCGAGCGGGGTGACGCCGTGTTTGGCGGCATTGTCGACCGTCATCAGCAGGGTCATTGCCGCGCCGTCGTTGAGGCCCGAAGCGTTGGCGGCGGTGACGGTGCCTTCCTTGTCGAAAGCCGGTTTCAGCTTGGCCATCGATTCCATGGTTGCGCCGTGGCGGATATATTCGTCGGCATCGACAACGATGTCACCCTTGCGGGTGGCGACGGTGAAGGGCACGATCTCGTCGGTGAACTTGCCGGCTTTCTGCGCCGCTTCGGCCTTGTTCTGGCTGGCGACGGCGAACGTGTCCTGCATCGCGCGGCTGATCTGCCATTGTTTGGCGACGTTTTCGGCGGTGGTACCCATGTGGTAGCCGTGGAAAGCGTCCAGCAGCCCATCGCGCAGCATCGAGTCGACGAATTTCAGGTCACCCATTTTTTGCCCGGCACGCAGATGCGCAACGTGCGGCGCGAGGCTCATGCTTTCTTGGCCGCCAGCGACGACGATATCGGCATCGCCAAGTTGAATATGCTGGGCGGCGAGGGCAACAGCGCGCAGGCCGGAACCGCAAAGTTGGTTGATGCCCCAAGCTGCTGATTCCTGCGGCAGACCGGCGTTGATGTGGGCCTGACGGGCCGGGTTTTGGCCCTGACCGGCGCTAAGCACCTGACCGATGATGGTTTCGGAGACCGCAGCGGCATCGACCCCGGCGCGTTTGAGCACTTCGCGGATTGCGGCGGCACCCAGATCATGCGCGGGCGTGTTGGCGAAAGCCCCGTTAAACGAACCAACAGCGGTGCGGGCGGCGGAAGCGATGACGACGTTGGTCATAGGTGACTCCTTGGTTGGCAGCACAGTTCAAGATTGGGCGCGATTCTGCAAAAGGAAATCGCTGATGGGGGTCCATACATCAGCTTTGGCGCGATGGCCAACGATCATGCCGACATGGCCGGTATGCACAGCAAGCGAGCGGGCGTTGGCGATAGTGGCGGCAAGCGGGGCAGTTGAGGCGGGCGGGGCGATGTGGTCGGCGGTACCGGTGATGTGGAGCGAGGGGATAGTGATGGTTCTCGGATTGACGCAGCCGCCAAGGAATTTCCAGTTGCCTTGCGCTGGTTCATCGTGGATTTGCCAACCGAGCAGCAGGTTTTTAGCGGCAGGGGCGGCCATCGGAACGGCGTCGGCGATCCAGTCTTCGAGGATGGTGAAGTGGGCTGCTTCAGGGCTGGCGGGGTCCAGCGCGGCGAAGCGGCGGAATTTCTGCGCCGCCTGGATCGGATTGAGGACGGCGAACAGTGCCTGGAACAAGTCGGGCGGGATCAAGCCAAAAGCCTGTGCGGCTGTGTCGAGTATTATTTCCAGCTTCAGCGTCGGGTCGGTGCGGGCGAGCGTGCGGATGGTACCCGCGATGCCGGTTGTTCCGGCGAACGACCAAGGTGCGCCGAGGGTGACGAGTTGAGCGATGCCTTCGGATCGGCGGGCGGCGAGGCCGGTGGCGAGGGTACCGCCCATGCAGTAGCCGAGCAAAGCGACGTTGGATTTGGTGATCGCGCGGATGATGGCGAGAGCGGGGAGCAGGCGATCTTGGGCGTAAGCGTCAAAATCAAATGCGCGTTCGCTGAATGTGGGTGCGCCCCAATCGAGCAGGAAGGGCCTTGATCCAGCGTCGGCGAGGTGACGCAGGAAGGATCGTTCGGGTGAGAGGTCAAGGATATAGGCGCGGTTGATCAGCGAGGGGATGACGAGAACGGGTGGGCCACCCGGATTGGTGGAATAGTCGAGCAGGCGGGTGGAACCTTGAGTCCAGATGGTTTCGAGGTCGCTCGGTTGGCGTTGGTGGGGGTGGGATTGCCATTGGGTAATTCCGGTCAACATCTGGCGCAGGCGGGTGGCGGCTTCTTTCGTGAGGGCGAAAGTTTCAGGAATTTCGCTCAGGTGGCCGCGCAGGGTTTCGTGCCAAGGAAAATCAGGTTGCAGGGCGTTCGGCGCTGCGAGGATAGCTTGCTGATAGGCAATTGCCGCTGCACCGAGGTGAAAGCTCAATGGGCTGGGTTGGCCTGAACGCGTCATTTTTCCGGCGGTACAAGTTTGCCGTCGGTGGCTTGCCGGGCAAGATTTTGTTCCCAAAGGTCAAGGTAGCGGGCGGCGACGCTTTGTTGCGGCGCACGCGGCGGCGGTGATTTTCCGTCTTTTTCGCTCTCAGACTTGGCCATTTTACCCCGTAGCGCTATTCGCGCTTGCAAAAAATCCGTTGCAGTGGCGAAATCAACCGGTAGATTGGAGCATCCCCTGCAGCGGGGTGCAATAGGAGTGCGTCGATTGGCGGAAAAAGACCAGAAGGCCAAAGCGCCGGTGGTGATAAAGAAATATGCCAACCGCCGTTTGTACAACACCGAAAAATCGACTTACGTCACATTGGAACATCTGGCGAAGATGGTGCGTGACGGCGAGGATTTCATCGTCAACGACGCCAAAACCGGCGATGATATCACCCGGTCCGTTTTGACGCAGATCATATTCGAGGAAGAAGCCAAGGGGCAAAACATGCTGCCGACCCGGTTTTTACGGCAGTTGATCGGGCTGTATGGCGACACGTTGCAGGGATTTGTGCCGGGCTATCTGGACGCCTCGATGGATACATTTTCCAAGAATCAGGAAAAGATGCGCGAGCAGGTAAGGTCGGTTTTCGAGGCCAATCCGGCCTTGTCGAATTTTGAGTCTTTGGCCCGGACCAACATGGAATGGTTTGAAAACGCGATGCGGATGTTTGCGCCGTTTTCGGCCGGCCAGGCGTTGGCTGAAAGAGCGGTGAAAGAGGCAGCGCCTTCGCGCAATGTCGAGTTGGACGATTTGAAAACGCAATTGGCGACGATGCAGGATCAGTTGGCGAAACTGGTTAACAAATAAGTGGAGGGCCGCTGCCCTTGGTGCGGCAATGACCCGCTGTATGTTGCTTATCACGACACTGAATGGGGCGTGCCGGAACGGGACGGGCGGGCGCTGTGGGAAAAGCTGGTGCTGGACGGGTTTCAGGCCGGCTTGAGCTGGATCACGATTTTGAGGAAGCGCGAGAATTTTCGCGCGGCGTTTGCGGGGTTTGATCCGGGCGTCGTGGATGGGTTTGGTGCGGCGGATGTTGCGCGGCTGCTGGGGGATGCTGGGATCATCCGGCATCGCGGCAAGATCGAGGGCACGATTGCCGGGGCAAAGGTTTGGCAGCGGATCGAGGAACGTGAGGGGTTTTCGGCGTATTTGTGGAAATACGTTGCGGGGCGGCCTTTGGTGAATACTTGGCGGTCGACATCGGAAATACCCGCGGCGACGGCTTTGTCAGAGCGGATTGCGAAGGATTTGAAGGCTGAGGGGTTCAAGTTCTGCGGTCCGACGATTGTGTATGCGTTCATGCAGGCGGTGGGGATGGTGAACGACCATTTGGTTGGGTGCAAGCGGCATGGGGAATTGGCTGCGCGAACGGCTATTTAAGCAACTTATCATATTCCGCGTGGCTGCCGATCCAAATCCACACGAAATCGCCGTCTTGTTCAAGCGCAAGTGCGCGATGGCGGATTCCCACCCGTGCCGACCAAAGGTCATTGCCGACTTTCTTGAAATTCAACGAAGGGTGGTTACGATGTTGTTTCAGCAGTGAAAAATTCTTGTTGGCCAAATCGCGGATAGGCGCTGGCAATTGCCCGAGGCACGAACGAAATTTCGCGGTTGTCGAATGCTTCAAAGTGGGCGTGTCGCGCCGGATTTGAATTCCTTCTTGGCATCGCTGATCAGGCCGTCCAAGCGCCCGGAACTGGCGTCTGCGGCAATTTGTTGGTCCCACAAAGCATCATGGTGCGCCGTGAACCAAGCGGTGAACTTGGACAGTTCGTCGTGGCTCAGGTTGGCGATGTCTTTTTCGATTTTCTCAAGTTTTGTCATGGGCGAAAGATATCATAGCCACGCCGAATGTGAAGGGTGTTGAATGTTGGCACGCAAACACTTCACCGTTTGCCTAGCCCAATTCCATTGCGTATAGCGGAGCGGCATTCTTGAGGGCGCTGGGCTATGGGCAAGGACAAATCATCAAACACCATGTGGGGCGGGCGGTTTGTCGGCGGGCCGGATGCGGTGATGGCGGCGATCAATGCCTCGATTGCGTTTGATCAAAGGCTGGCCAAGCAGGATTTAGCCGGGTCGCAGGCGCATGCGGCGATGTTGGCGGCGCAGGGGATTATTTCTGAGGCGGACGGCGCGGCAATTCGCGATGGATTGGCGCAAGTTCTGGCAGAGATCGAGAGTGGTTCGTTCCAGTTTTCGGCGGCGCTGGAGGACATTCACATGAATGTCGAAAGCCGCTTGAAAGAGATCATTGGCGAGCCTGCAGGGCGGCTGCATACGGCGCGGTCGAGGAACGATCAGGTGGCGGTGGATTTTCGGCTGTGGGTGCGCGAGCAGTGCGACGTGGCGATTGAAGGGATCAAGGCGCTGCAACGGGCGTTGCTGGTTCAGGCTGACGAAGGTGCGGCGATGGTGATGCCGGGGTTCACCCATCTGCAGGTGGCGCAGCCGGTGACCTGGGGGCATCACATGCTGGCCTATGTCGAGATGTTGGGGCGCGATACCTCGCGGTTTGCTGATGCGCGTCGTCGGATGAACGAGTCGCCGCTGGGGGCGGCGGCGCTGGCGGGAACTTCGTTTCCGATTGACCGGGATATGACGGCGGCTGCGGTGGGGTTTGACAGGCCAATGGCGAATTCGCTGGATGCGGTGGCGGACCGGGATTTTGCGCTGGAGTTTTTGAGCGCTGCTGCGATGTGTGCGGGGCATTTGTCGCGGCTGGCGGAAGAACTGGTGATCTGGTCGTCGGTGCAGTTTCGCTTTGTCGCGCTGAGTGACCGCTTCACCACCGGGTCCAGCATTATGCCGCAGAAGAAAAACCCGGATGCGGCGGAGCTGATCCGGGCGAAGATTGGCCGGATTACCGGGGCGCTGGTCGGCTTGCTGATGGTGATGAAGGGACTGCCGCTGACCTATTCCAAGGACATGCAGGAGGACAAGGAACAGGTGTTCGACGCGGCGGATGCCTTGATGCTGGCCCTGGCGGCGATGGCGGGAATGGTGGCGGATATGGTGCCCCAAGAAGCGAATTTGCGCAAAGCCGCGGCGAGCGGGTTTTCGACCGCGACCGATCTTGCCGATTGGCTGGTGCGGGTGCTGGGGATGCCGTTTCGCGAAGCGCACCACGTGACGGGGGCATTGGTGAAACTGGCCGAGGATAGTGGCTGTGATTTGCCGGAACTGTTGTTAGGCGACATGCGGGGTGTGCATCAGGGGATAACGGCAGCGGTATTTGCCGTCCTAGGGGTCGATAATTCGGTCGCCAGCCGCACAAGTTATGGCGGCACGGCGCCCAGTCAGGTCCGGGCGCAAATTGCGCGTTGGCGGGGGGTATTGGGATGAGGGTTTTGATGGTCTTTCTGGCGCTTTTTTGTTCTTTGCAGGGGTGCGGCGTCAAGGGTGATCCGACGCCGCCGAGTGTCAGCGAATGAGCAGACTGCGGCTGTCCTATCTTGTCCTGGCGATTGTTGGCGCGATTGTTCCGCTCGCCCATTTCTTCGGCTGGTTCGCGGTGACTGGCGGCGGTTTGGATGGGTTATTTGTCGCGTGGTTTGAAAACAACGCCGTCGCAGGCCTGGCTTGGGATTTAATGATTTCGTCAACGGCTTTGTCGATATTCATGGTGTATGAATCCATTGTGAAACAGGATTATTGGCCGTTGATCTGTTTGGCCGTTATTGTTTTTGTTGGCTTGTCTTGCGCATTTCCGCTGTATTTGTTCCTGCGCTCCAGGCCGATGGCCTGAGCATGGATCATTTCCTGTATCGCAATGGCGTTCTGCATGCCGAAGACGTGTCGCTGGCGGAAATTGCCGCCAGCGTTGGCACGCCGTTTTATTGTTATTCCAGCGCTACTTTGACCCGGCATTATCGCCTGTTTGAAGAAGCCTTGTCCGGGATGCCGCATTTGGTGTGCTATGCCATGAAGGCCAATTCCAATCAGGCGGTGATCAAACTTCTGGCCAGTTTGGGCGCGGGAATGGATGTGGTTTCGGGTGGGGAGTACGCGCGCGCCCGTGCTGTTGGCGTGCCGGGTGAAAGGATCGTGTTTTCCGGGGTGGGCAAGACCCGTGCGGAAATGCGGCTGGCGCTGGAAGGCGGCATTCGACAGGTAAATGTCGAGAGCGAGAATGAGCTGGCGGTGTTGAGCGAGGTCGCGGCTGGCCTTGGCGTGACGGTGCCGATTGCCATTCGGGTGAACCCGAACGTGGACGCGAAAACCCATGCCAAGATCGCCACCGGCAAGTCGGAAAACAAGTTCGGGATTCCGATTGCACGGGCGCGGGAGGTCTATGCTTTGGCGGCGCGACTGCCGGGGATCGACGTCGTGGGAGTTGATGTTCACATCGGCTCGCAACTGACCGAGCTGGCACCTTATGAGGCGGCATTCACAATGGTGGCAGAGTTGACTGGGGTTTTGCGGGCGGATGGCCACAACATTCGCCGGCTGGATTTGGGGGGAGGGTTGGGGATTCCCTATCAACGCTCGAACGACGCGCCACCTTTGCCGCTGGATTATGGCGAGGTGATCCGCCGGACCGTCGGGCATTTGGGCTGCGAGATCGAGATCGAGCCGGGGCGGTTGATTGTGGGCAATGCCGGGGTGTTGGTAACGCAAGTTATCTATCGCAAATCGGGCGAGGGGCGGGATTTTTTGATTGTCGATGCGGCGATGAATGATTTGATCAGGCCCGCCTTGTATGAGGCGCATCACGACATTGTGCCGGTGATTGAACCATTGCCGGGCACGGAATTGGCTCCGATTGATGTGGTGGGGCAGGTCTGCGAAACGGGTGATACGTTTGCCCGCCAGCGCCAAATGCCGTTCGTCAGCGACGGCGACCTGGTGGCGTTCCGATCGGCCGGAGCCTACGGCGCGGTGATGGCGTCGGAATACAACTCGCGCCCCTTGATCCCCGAAGTGCTGGTCAGTGGCGATCAATTTGCCGTTGTTCGGGCGCGTCCGACCTATGAAGAGATGATAAAGCGCGATAGTATCCCCGATTGGTTGCAGTAGGCTGTCAGCGGGAATATGGATGGCGGATCGCCGGACCTTTGATTGGCGTGATCAGCCAGGCGAAGTGCGCAATGCCCGCGAGGCGTTGCGCGAGCGCATTCGCCTGACGCGTCTGGCCGTGGCGAGCGAACGGTTTGCCCGGGCGTTTTGGCCGTTGTGGACTTTGATATTCGTCTTTCTCGCGGTGATGATGTTCGGCGCCTTCGCGTTGTTGCCGGTAGTTTGGGCCAAAGTCGCACTGGGTAGCTATATCGTTCTTGCGGCGGCTTTCGCCGGCTTGGGACTGTGGAAATTTCGCTGGCCCGATTTGCAGGTTGCCAAACGGCGGATCGACGACGCCTTGCCGGGGCGACCGCTGGCGGCGATGGACGATCAGCAAGTGCTGGGCAACGACGACCCTGCTGCCATGCGCGTCTGGTCGGTGCATCTGCGCCGGATGGCCGAGGCCTCGCTGCGGGCCAGAACGGCAATGCCGGATTTGAAACTTGCCAAGCATGACCCTTGGGCATTTCGATTGATCGGGGTCTTGGCCATCAGCGCCGCGGTTGTGTTTGCGCGCGGTGGCGGAGTTGCGTCTTTGCAGCAGGCTTTGGCGCCAGCAGCTGCGGTTCCGGCTGCCGCCACTGGTCCGACGTTTGAGGCTTGGGCCAATCCGCCCAGCTATACCGGCAAGCCGCCGCTTTACCTGTCCGATCTGGTCGGGAAAGGACCGCTGACTTTGCCAGAAGGGACGGCCATCACCATCAGGATTTACGGCGGGCCTGAAGGTGTTGGCTTGACCGAAGATGTGTCGGGTGGGTTGACCTTGTTAAGCCAATCTGCGGTCGGCATTCAGGATGCGGCATTTCTGGCCACCAAGGACGGGTCGCTGGCGCTGGATGGACCCGACGGAGTTTTGGCGCAATGGGCGTTTCTGATCACGCCTGATGCACCGCCAACGGTTCGCTTGAGCGAGCCGGTGTCGCGGGCCGTGTCGGGGGCGATGGAGCTGAAATATGCAGCCAGCGATGACTATGGCGTCGTCGAAGCCTGGGTTGCGATCAGCCTTGATATGGCGGCGCTGGAGCGGCGTTACGGACTGGTGGCGGAACCAGTAGCGCAGGAGCTGTTGGTGGCCTCCATGCCGCTGCCAGTGACCGGAGGAACGGGTGAGATAACCGAGACGATGGTGGAGGATTTCAGCAAGCATGTCTGGGCTGGATTGCCGGTGATTTTGACATTGCATGCGCGGGATGCGGCGGATCAGGTTGCGATGTCGCGGGAGTTGGCCCCGGCACTGCCGTCGCGGCGGTTCTTTGATCCGCTGGCGGCGGCGATTGTGGAACAGCGGCGCGATTTGCTGTGGTCGCCGGAAAATGGCGCCCGGGTGGAGCAGGTGCTGAAGGCGGCGACGTGGTATCCGCAGGATATTTTCGTTGACCGTTCTGCTTATTTGCTGGCACGAACCGCGATACGGCGTTTGGGCTATGCGCGCGAGAACGGGTTGAACAAGGCCGAAATCGACGATCTGGCCGAATTGTTGTGGACGGTTGCCTTGAAAATTGAAGAAGGCGATTTGTCCGACGCCGCCGAGGCATTGCGACGTGCGCAGGAGCGGTTGTCGGAAGCGCTGGAAAACGGCGCGAGCGATCAGGAAATTGCCCAATTGACCGACGAATTGCGCGAGGCGATGCAGAAATACATGCAACAAATGGCGCAGGAAGCACTGAAAAACGGCGAGCAACAACAAGCCGAAAACCAGAACCAGCAAACGATCACCCAAGACCAGTTGCAGGCGATGCTGGACGAGATCCAGCGCCTGGCGGAGAATGGTCAGACCGAGGAAGCCCAAGCATTGCTTGAGCAGCTTCGCCAGATGATGGAAAACATGCAGATGACCATGCAGCAGGGCCAGCAAGGTCAGGGTCAGCAAGGGCAAGGCCAGCAGACGTTGCAGGAATTGCAGGATATGTTGCAACAGCAGCAAGACCTAGCCGACGATGCATTCCGCAAACTGCAAGAACAATTCCAGCAAGGCCGCGATGGCCAGCAAGGGCAACAGGGCGATCAGCGCGGCGGCCAGGGTGAGCAACAGGGGCAGCAAGGTCAGCAAGGTGACGGCGATATGCAAGGGCAGCGCATGTCGCCGGGCGAATTGGCGCAGCGTCAGGAGGCCTTGCGCCAGTTGCTGGAAGAATTGCAGCAAGGCATGCCGGGTGCTTCTGGTGACGCAGGGAAAGCTGCGCGGGACGCACTGCGCGAGGCCGAGCGCGACATGGGCGGGGCGCGAGACAACCTGCAAGGCAATGATTTGAGCGGGGCTTTGGATGAACAAGCCGACGCGCTGGAGCAATTGCGCGAAGGTTTGCGTGGATTGGCCGAGGAAATGCAGCAACAGGCGCAATCACAGGGGCGCCAACCGGGTGATGGAATGGAAAGTGGTCAGTCCGACACGGATTCGCGCGATCCTTTGGGGCGACCGATTGGCACCAATGGCTCGATCTTCAGTGACGAGCAATTGTTGCCGGGCGATGAAGCGTTAAGGCGGGCGCGGGAAATTCTGGATGAAATCCGTCGTCGGGCCAGCGAGCGGAACAGGCCGAAAATTGAATTGGATTATCTCAGGCGATTGCTGGAACGATTTTGAACTCGCCAATGGTAAAGGCCGTTTAGCCGGGGTCAGGAATGGCGACAAGACAGTCGACCGCGGACTACATCGTGGATCAGCTTGCCGGGGCTGGCGATGTTCGTGCCAGCAAGATGTTTGGTGAATACGGATTGTATTGTGATGGAAAAGTTGTCGCGCTGATTTGCGACGACCGGCTGTTTCTAAAGCCCACGGACGCCGGGCGCAGTCTGATTGGCGAAGTGACCGAAGGGTTGGCTTATCCGGGCGCGAAACCCAGTTTTGTTATCGACGAGAGTTTGTGGGACGACGCAGATTTGTTTGGACGGCTGGTGCGGGCCACGGCCACCGAATTGCCGGTTCCCAAGCCGAAAAAACCCAAAGCACAATGACCCACGAAAGACTGATCGAGCGCGAGAGCACCACAAGTCTGTGTTTGCTAGGTGGTTGGCGGAGTTGACCCGATCATGCCGATGACCCAATCCCTTGCGTAATTCCAAAGGTCTTGAATCAACCGCCGGAGCGCGTCGATGACATTTGCGTAACTATCCAGCCACGGCTGGGCCGCTGGATAGTAGCGCGTGATTTCATCGCGCAGCAGGTACGCCGCAAACGCCAACAGAAATAGGGCCGCCGCCGAGTAGACGCCAACCGAATAAGAGCGCCGTCGCGGGCTTTCTTCCGGCGTCGAGGTAATATCCCGAATCGTCCGTTGAACGGATTCAGCTCGGCTGGAAGCGTTTTGCTGGGCTGTTCTTGCCGGATCCAGTGAAATGCCCGCCTTTTCTGCGGCGGAAATTACCGAAGAAGATCGGGTTGTGGAAAAGTTATCCGGTTGCTTGTATTGTTCTTCGATTTGCGAGCGCAAATTCTGCATGAAAGCTTCTTCGGCGCGACCCGATTCCACTTTGGCGATGGCCGACCTGTCATCGCTGGATATCGCCGGGTAGGCGTGGACGTCACCCGTGTCTAAAGCCGTTTCCACATTAAGCTGGGATCGATTTTCGGCGATGGCGGCGGGTTCGTTTTGTGGGGCCTCGAATGCTGGGTTAGGAACGTTCGATTCGTTGGTCGCCAGCGGTTCGCGTTCGATGCGCGCATTTGCATCCTGGGAAAGCTCTTGCGCGGCTTCGGCCCGAATTTCACGCAGCAATTTCTCGCGATCGGCGGAACTGTCGTCGGGCATTGGCTGGGGTGCCGGAATGCCGCTGCCAGGCGTGCCCTGATGCCTGAAGACTGGTTTCGTGCTTTCGCTGAGTGGTGCCGGCACTGCCCCCGCCAGAGTCAGGGCGTGTTCTTGAAACCAGGTGGTGGAACACGACCCGCATTGCACATCGCGGCCTTCGGCGGGAATGGCGTCGTCATCGACTTCGTATTGTGCACGGCAGGAAGGACAGATCAGCCGCATTTTATGCTCGCCTCGCAGAATTTTTTTCGTTGCTCAACGGTTAATGGTTCGCGCTGCTCAAGTAAACCGGGTCAACCAATTGGATTTCAACCTGTTGCCGCCCTTGCACATCCACCGGCGGTTTGCCAAACTTGATACAAAACAAGGAGCAGGGCAGTTTGATCGAGTTTGTAAATGCCGGGTTTGCCTATGGCAAAGCTGAAATCCTGCATAACATGAATGTGGCGCTGCCGGTTGGCTCGTTTCACTTCCTGACGGGAAATTCCGGTTCCGGCAAAACGACGTTTCTGAAATTGTGCCACGGTGCCCTGCGTCCGTCGGTGGGTGTGGTGAAGCTTTTTGGTCAGGAGATTGCCGCACTCAGCCGGGATGATATTGCCAGAATGCGCCGAAAAATCGGTGTTGTTCATCAAGATTGCCAATTCCTGGACCATTTGAATTTGCGCGAAAACATTGCTTTGCCGTTGTCGGTCAGCGGGCAAAAATTGGAAAAGTACCAAGCCGATCTGAATGATTTGCTGAACTGGGTTGATCTGGCGCATCGGGCTGATGCGCTGCCGGCAGAACTTTCCGGCGGCGAGCGACAGCGCGGGGCCTTGGCACGGGCGGTTATTGGCGGACCAGACCTGATCATAGCCGATGAACCGACCGGCAACATTGATTGGGATATGGGCCAGCGGATTCTGACACTGTTGGTTGAACTGAACAAACTGGGCAAGACAATCGTCATCGCCACCCACGATTTGAACCTGATACGCGCCGCCAAATCATTGGTTGCCGCTAGAGTATTGCGTCTGCAAAAAGGCGAATTGCAGCTTGCCGGTGCAGAATTATGATGGGTTTCGTTCGCAGGATTTCGGCGGCTTTGATTGGCGAAACGGGTGCAGATCGCGTTGTTCCGGCGTCGGGTGCTGCTGCGCAATTGACTGTGCTGGTTTCGGCCTGCATAGCATTTCTGGCGGTATTCGCTTTGTCGCTGGCACTGGCAGCGGGGACCTTGGCGCAATCCTGGTCAACCGCATTGGCGAGCACTGCAACCGTACGGGTCAGTGCGCCGATCGATCAGATGCAGCAACAGCTCGCCAGCGTGTCGCGGGTGCTGGAAACCACGCCGGGAATTGCATCATTTCGGACTGTGGAAGATGCGGAAAAACTGAAGTTGCTGGAACCCTGGCTGGGGGAGGACTTGCCTGCTGCCGCGCTGGCATTGCCCGGCATGATTGCGGTGACAGAGGAAGGCGCTGGGCCCGATCTGGAAGGATTGCTGTTGCGACTGAAAGCCGAGGCCCCGGCGGCGGTATGGGATGACCACGAACGATGGCGACTGCCGTTGGTGACCTCGGCCGATCAGTTGCGTTGGGTGACGTTGCTGGCACTGGCGTTGATCGCCGCCACCTTTGTGGCGATTGTCACGCTGGCCACACAGTCGGCCTTGGCGGCCAACCTTGGCGTGATCGGCACGCTGCGGCTGGTTGGGGCAACCGATACCTATATCGCGCGGGCGTTTGTGCGGCGGTTTACCCTGCGCGCGGTGCTCGGCGCGACAATTGGCACCGCATTGTGCATGATATTGCTGGTGTTCCTGCCGCGCGCGGCGGCGGATTCGTTCTTGCCGTCGCTGCGTTACAACGGGTTCGCGTGGCTGCTGCCGCTGACAATACCGGTTATCGCCGGGGTGACGGCGTTTGTGGCAACCCGTCGCGCTGCGATGCATAACCTGAAAACGCTATCTTGAAAGTCTGGCAATGGTGTTGATCCGCTCGATTCTGTTTGACGTCATCATGTATCTTTCGATTGCGGTGTTTGGGATTGTTTACGCCCCCGCTGCGTTATGGTCGCGCGAGGGGGCGTATAAGGCGATCCATCATTTTTGCCGCTGGATGTTTTGGCTGTTGCGCGTCTTGTGCGGAATAAGGGTGGAAGTGCGCGGCGAGATTCCGCAAGGCGAGGTGATCGTCTGTTCCAAGCATCAGTCGTTTCTGGACATCATGATCCACTCCTATTACCTGCCGCGGGTGAAATTCATTATGAAGAATGAGCTGAAATGGGCGCCATTTCTGGGTCTCTATGCGATGCGCATTGGCTCGGCACCAGTGCGCCGTGGGCAAAAGTCGGTGGCGATGAAAGCCATGGTCGACAAGGTGACCGCGGAATCTGCAGACAAAGGGCAGTTGGTGATTTATCCGCAGGGGACGCGGGTGTTGCCGGGGGCAAAGCTGGCTTATCGGATTGGTGCGGGTGTTTTGTATTCGCGCATGGGACTGGATTGCGTGCCTGCGGCAACCAACGTGGGCGTGCTCTGGGCGCGGCGCAGTTGGTTCCGGCGGCCGGGGCTGGCGGTGGTGGAATATCTGCCGGTGATCCCGGCGGGATTGTCGATTGAGGAATTTATGGCGAAGATCGAGCCGCTGATCGAGCAGAATTCGGATCGGTTGATGCGGGAAGCGGGGTTTGTTTTCGCGCGTTGAAACGGGGCGCTTTTTGTTGGTTTGGCGAGTATCTGAAACCGTTCAGATCATTGGGTTGTGAGGCTTAGGTCGCGTTCAACCCCTACCTCATCCGGCGCGTTCGCGCCACCTTCTCCATGAATGGAGAAGGGATATCGCCCCCCTCAAGCCGCC
>JANMOK010000228.1:0-4480 GCA_031369165.1 Paracoccaceae bacterium | reverse complement strand
TGTTGAACACGAAATCGCGGCTGCCGTCGTCGTTATAGCTGACAAAAGCGGTTCCAGTTGGAACGCCCTTGATGACTTTGACAAGGCTGGTGTCGACGCGGCTATCGGTCAGGCGATTGACGATGACTTGGCCAAAGGCATCGTCGCCAACAGTGCCGACAAAGATGCAATCGCCGCCAATATGTGCCGCCTGATCAATGAAGATGCCCGGCGAGCCCGAGGGGAACGGCCCTCGGTAGGTCTCAACTTGCAGGTGATGGCCGTTCTTGCCGGTGGCCATGATCTCGACCAACAGGTCGCCGATGCCGCCAATACGGGCAGCCGCCATCTACTGTCCGACCATGAGCCGGACGATTTCATCGCCCGACGTATCTTTTGGCAGGCGTTCGCCGGCATTCTCGCCACGACGAAAGACCACGATGCGGTCAGCCACTTCGAATATGTCGCGCAGATTATGCGAGATGAAGATGATGCCTTTGCCTTCGGCCTTGAGTGACTGGATCAGCGCGATAACCTTGCGCTGCTCGGGCACGCCCAGTGCCGCTGTCGGCTCATCCATGATCACCAGTCGGGCATTCCAGTACATGGCGCGGCCAATGGCGACGGCTTGCCGCTGGCCGCCGGAAAAGGCGGCAACCGGAGCGTCAAGGCGTTCGACATGAAAATCGAGGCGCTTCATGGTTTCGCGGGCGACGTCGGCCATTTTTTGGCGATCAATCGCGGGCAGGAGACCAAACAGTTTCTTCATTGGCTCGCGGCCCAAGAAAATGTTGGCACCAATGGACAGATTGTCGGCCAGCGCCAAGTCTTGGTAGATGGTTTCGATGCCGTTATCGCGGGCTTCTTGCGGTGTGGAAAAGGCGATGCGCTTGCCATCGAGCAGAATGTCGCCGATTTCATAGTGGAATACGCCGGAAATGGCCTTGATGATGGTTGATTTGCCGGCACCATTGTCGCCCGCGAGCGCGAGGACTTCGCCGGGGAAAACGTCGAAAGAAACATTGTTCAGCGCCTGGACACCGCCGAAATGTTTCGAGACGTTTTTGACGGCAAGGATGGGGGTGCGGTCATTCACCTTGGCGTCCTCCGCTGAAACGACGCTGGGCCTGATCTACCAGTACCGAAATGATGATGACGGTGCCGACCGCAATGAACTGCCAGAACGGTTCGACATCAACAAAGACCAGACCATAGTCGATCACGGCGATTACCAAGGCACCCGCGACGGTGCCCCAGATGGTGCCCGAGCCGCCAAACAGGCTGGCACCGCCGATGACAACGGCGGCGATGGAGAGCAGCAGCAACGGCTCGCCCGCTTGGGGCGCGCCCGCCGAAAAGCGGCCGGTGTAAAGCACGCCTGCGATGCCCGCCATGACGGACGAAAGGATATAAATCTTGATCGTCAGGCGTTTGATGTTGATACCCGCACGGCTTGCCGCGGCCTGGCTGGCACCCATCGCGTAAGTGTGCTGGCCAAAGCGGGTCTGCGACAGCAGGTAATGCAGTACGATGCAACAGATCACCGCCAGGATTACCAGAACCGGCACGCCCAGAACGCGGTCATTGCCGATGGAGCTGTACCAGGGGTTGCTGATGGCGATGGTCATGCCGCCGGCGAACAAATAGGCCGATCCGCGCGCAATGCCGTACATGCCAAGGGTGCCGATGAACGGGGGGACTTTGAGGTGGGCAATCAGCCAGCCGTTCACATAGCCCGGAATGAGCGACATGCCGACTCCGCAAGAGATGCCAAACAGCATGGCTGGAAATGGCGGGAGGCCAAGTTGCTGTGCGGCATAATTCGCCATATGCGCAGCGACGACCGAGGCAAACCCCATGACAAAGCCAAGCGACAAATCGATACCAGCCGAGATGATGACAAAGGTTTGCCCGAGCGCCAGAACCAGCGGCGCGGTCGCGGCGACGGCTATGGCTTTCATGTTGTAGGTGTTGAAGGCAAAGGTGACATCATAGGCGATGCGCGACCAGACCTCGAAGAACACAATGAGAAAGAACAGAAACACCCACGCACGAAGTTCGGCGATCCGCATCAGGATCGATTTACCTTTGGCCGGGACCGCTGGCGTCATCGCGGGGTTTCCACTGAAAAGATATAAGCAGGCCGCCGATTTTTACGGGAATCGGCGGCCTGTGTCATGCCAAAAGCGCGTTATTCGCTTTTGTAGAGATAACGGTTGATCGCCGGATCATCGATGTTCGCGGCGGTCATCACCGTAAAGCCGGTGCCGATTGCGGTTGGAACCGGATTGCCGGTCACAAAGGCATGCGCAGCGGCGAGGCCGAAGTAGCCGATTTCGGCAGGGTGCTGGGCGATGGTGAGTTCGAATGTGCCGTCTTTCAACTGATCAACAATCGATTCGGGCGCGTCAAAGCCGGCCATCTTGACCTTGCCAGCAACGCCCGCCTGTTTGGCACCGTTGGCAGCACCAGCGGCGGAGAACAGGTTGGCACCGAAGACGCCAGCCAAGTCTGGTACGCGGCCCAGAACGGCCTGGAATTGTGCGGCGGCTTTGTTGGCGTCGTCGTCATTGAACTGGGTTTCCAGTACTTCGATACCGGCAAAGCTGGCGATTTCGGCCTTGAAGCCTTCTTCGCGCTGATCGGTGGTCGAGATGCCAGGTTTCACGTTGGACACATAAACCTTGCCCGCGCCGCCAATTGCTGCGGCCAGCGCCCGTGCGGCCATACGACCGCCCAGCACGTTGTCGGATGCCACATAGCTGATCGGGAAGTCGGCGTCGCCCGCGCCGGTCTGGAACACGCCGGTGCCGATAAAGGTATCGACGCAGACAACCTGGATGCCTGCTTCGAAAGCCTTGCGCAGCGGTTCGATCATTTGCACTTTATCGTTGGGCGCAATCAGGATTGCTGCCGGTTGTTTGGCGATGATGGCTTCGAGAACCGGAACCTGCAGTGATACGTTCCATTCAGCAGCGCCTTGATACAAAAGGTTGACACCAAGCGCCGCGGCGGCGGCTTCGGCACCCTTGTGCATGGTTACATAGAATCCATCGGCGGTCAGGCCGGGGATAAGGGCGATGGTCACCGCGTCTTGACCGGCCGCTTTCGTAGTGATCAATCCGGTGCCAGCGGCGGCTGCTGCTGCACCACCCATCATTTTGATTAGTGTACGACGCTCCATGATATCCTCCCAATGCGAGCTGAGGCGAATTCGGTCTGTCCCTATTTTTACGGCTAAATTCGCAGGATCAGACTTTGGCAAAAAAACACCAAATAATCTTCAAGTCAAATATTAATTTTTGTAAAGTAACAAATTTCGGATATAGAGATTTTGAACTGCATGCGCTGCCGTGAACGGCATGGAACGTGGGACCGGCGGGCGTGTGGATTTTTGAAAGCCGCGGCCAAACGGAAAAGCAATGGCAGACCAGACACTTGCGAAATATGTGAACGAGTTGCGCATCTTGACCATGCTGCGCATGGAGGGACAAGCGACGCGTGCCGACATTGCGCGGCGGCTGCGGCTGACGCCCGCCACGATAACGCGGTTGATCAATGGACTTGTTCGCCGAGGCTTGGTTGCCGATGTGCCCGAGCCGCCCAGTGCGGGCTTGCTACGCGAACGCGGCAGGCCCGGTGTCAGCGTGGCGCTTAATCCCGAGGGCGGGTATTTCCTGGGTGTCGAGATTGGCGTTGGCTTGTTGCGATACGCTCTGATCGATCTTTGTGCCAATGCCGTCAACACCATGGAACTGCGGGTGTCGCGGTCGATTGCCCCGGAAAGTGCGCAGAAAACAGTCGCCGATCATCTGACGCAACTTAATCACGACATCAGGTTTCACGGTAAAATACACAGCCTTTGTGTCACCGTGCCGGGATTGGTCAACGGCAAGGGCCACGTCGTCAACACGCCGATTCTAGGCTGGCGCGACGTCGATCTTTTGACATTGATCAAGGACGCGGTCAACCTGCCGACTTATGTTGAAAACAACGCAAACGCGGCCGCATTTGGCTCGATTTACACACATCCGGATATTTCTGGTGCCTGCACCGTCTACCTCAAAATCGGTACCGGCTGCGGTGGGGCTGCCATTGTCGATGGCCGGTTGCTGCGGGGTTCCAATGGCATGGCTGGCGAATTTGGCCACATTCGTGTTGCCGACAAAGGTCCGCTGTGCAACTGCGGCCAGCCGGGGTGTCTGGAGACTTTCGTAGGTCTTCGCGGCTTGGCACGCAGTTACTATGGAACCGACGCGTTGAGCGATGCAGAATTTGCGGCCTTGCCCGAGGTGATTGTTGCCAACGCCGAAAGTGGAGATCGCGCCGCGGTTGAAGCGATAGAGCAGTTCCGGCGTTATCTGAGCCTCGGAATCATTTCACTGGTCAATATTTTTAACCCAACGACGGTGATGCTTGGCGGCAGTTCGCGCCCGGTCATCGCCAAATGCCTGGCGGAAATTCAGCAGATAGTGGCAGATTCCATCGTTTTTGGGATGAC
>JANMOK010000159.1:0-7998 GCA_031369165.1 Paracoccaceae bacterium | reverse complement strand
TCTGTCAGAAATGGTTTTTCCAGTTCGCAATTTCTTGAAAGAATCCCGTTCTGTGCGCTGACTGAATTCAAACAGCTCCAGATGACTGGCCTGCCGCCAACGCGGAACGTAAACGTCAAGTCCCAACGTCCGTAGCTTGGCGCGATTTCGATCCAGAAACGCCTGGATCGACGTTGTGCCGGTCTTGTGTGTCCCTATGTGCAGATAAATTGTAACCGGCTTGGTTTTCCGGTGCCAAAAAAACATAACAACTCCAGTTTCCGCCCGATCCAGCGCGTGATTTCCGCTTCGGTTGCCGACTTCAAAAATCGATTCGACTGCTTCACGCAGGCAAGGAATGGGGGTATGATCACCAAGCGTTCGAAAGGACAGTCGATGGTAGATGCAACAAACCTTTTCGATGGTCAATGGCAACTTGTCCCAGAGTTATGCCAATATCAGGATGGCAGCCCGCCGGCTTTCTGCCTTTATGAAATCTCCATTGTCGGCGAACGGGCCAATTTTGCGCTCACTTGGACCGACAAGGAAAACAAGAGCCATTCACTACACTACGGTGGTCCAACCGACGGCACCGTAGTCCCCTACAAGGGCGGTCATATTACCGAAATGTCTTTCAGCAGCGTTGATGGCGACACGCTCGATTCTTCGTCCTATAGCCACGGCCGCGAGGTCAACTACACCCGGCGCAAAGCGTCAACCGATGGCGCGCTGCTGAGCGTGCAAATGGTCACCCGCCACAACGGTGACGCCTCGACCCGCAATTTCCAGATTTTTCGCAGGTTGAACAACGGTTGAATGAACCGTAGGCTTCCTTCTCCATTTATGGAGAAGGTGCCCGAAGGGCGGATGAGGCGGTGCCACGAACGATCACCTAGGCGCTGTTCCGCCTAATTTCATTTCATCACCGATGCCCACATGATTCACAGGGGGTGCGACGCTGGTCGCCGACACCTGACACCTCTATGACTGGCACCTGAACAGGGGTGATTCATGGCTGACGGCTCAAAAATGGAGATGCAGGACCATATCCTGCCGCATAATATCGAGGCAGAACAAGCACTTCTGGGCGCGCTCTTGGTCAACAACGACGTTTATGACCGTATTGCTGGCCTCGTTGGCGAAGATCATTTCTATGACCCGGTACATGGCCGGATATTCGCGACCATCGCCCAGCGCATCCAGAAAAACGCCCTTGCCTCACCTGTTACAATCAAAGCTTTCATGGCCGACGATGCTGGCCTCAACGACATTGGCGGCGGTACGTATCTGGCCCGTCTGGCGGCATCGTCAGTCTCGGTTTTCGCCTCGCGCGATTATGCGCAAATGATCTATGACCTCGCCATTCGCCGCGATCTCATCACCATTGGCGAGGAAATCGCCCAAAAAGCCGCCGCCGTAACCGTCGATTCCGAACCAAAAGACCAAATCGTCGAAGCCGAGCAGGCGCTTTACCAACTCGGCGAACAGGGCCGGGTCGATGGCGGCTTCCATTCCTTTCTGCACGCCGTCACCGATGCGATCAAAATCGCCAGCGCCGCGTATCAACGCGACGGCGGCTTGGCTGGGCTTTCCACCGGCCTGATTGACCTCGACAAAAAACTTGGCGGCCTGCATCCGTCCGACTTGCTGATCATTGCCGGTCGCCCCTCGATGGGCAAAACCTCGCTGGCCACCAACATCGCCTTCAACATCGCCAAAGCCTATAAAAAGGGCAAACGCCAGGACGGCAGCGAAGGGGCTATCGACGGCGGCGTTGTCGGTTTCTATTCGCTGGAAATGTCCTCCGAACAACTCGCCGCCCGTATCCTGTCGGAAGCCGCCCGCATCCCGTCCGAACATATCCGCCGCGGCGATATGGACGAAGCAGGTTTCCGTCGTTTCGTCGAAGCTGCCAAAGACCTCGAAACCTGCCCGCTTTTCATCGACGACACCCCGGCCCTGCCTATCTCAACCCTTGCCGCACGGGCACGCCGCCTCAAACGCCAGCACGGGTTGGATGTTTTGATCGTTGATTACCTGCAACTGGTGCGCCCGGCCTCGGCCAAAGACAACCGGGTCAACGAAGTGTCGGAAATCACCCAAGGCCTGAAAGCCATCGCCAAGGAACTCAACATCCCGGTCATCGCCTTGTCGCAGCTCTCGCGCCAGGTCGAATCGCGCGAAGACAAGAAACCACAACTTTCCGACCTGCGCGAATCCGGCTCGATCGAACAAGACGCCGACGTGGTGATGTTCGTGTTCCGCGAGGAATATTACGCCGAACGCGAAAAGCCATCCGACGAAAAGCTCGAAGAAATGTCGAAATGGCAGGCCCGCATGGAAGCCCTGCATGGCAAAGCCGAAATCATCATCGGCAAACAACGCCACGGCCCGATTGGCACTATCAACCTCGCCTTCGAAGCCCAGTTCACCCGGTTTTCGAATCTGGTGCAAAGCTATCAGCAAGGTGCAGTGGGTGATTTCAATTAGCGAGACTGCAACCATTTTCGACGCATATCGAGCACAGGCTACCCCAAATCCCCTCCACCGCTTGCGGTGGAGGGTTAGGGTGGGGGCGCGGGAACACCGCGACACCTTGATTCCCGCCCTCGCGGGAAGGACAGTCACCCCCCTAAAATGACCCGCGCGCGCCTAACCATCGACCTCGACGCCATCATCGCCAATTGGCGTGCGCTTGACGCCTTATCGGCCCCCAATGTCGAAACTTCCGCCGTCCTCAAAGCCGACGCCTACGGCCTTGGCGCGGTCCCCATCGGCAATGCTGTCGCAAGTGCTGGTGTCAAAACCTTTTTCGTAGCTCTCGCTGAAGAAGGTTCTGACCTTCGCGCGGCAATTGGCCCGGACCCGCGCATTTTCCTGCTCAACGGTTACATCCCCTCCGACCGCGATCTCATTGTTAACAATACGTTAATTCCGATCCTGTGCTCACCAGAGCAAATAGCCCGCTTCCGCGAATCCATCCCCAGCCACCCCTGCGCCTTGCAAATCGACATCGGCATGAACCGAATGGGACTGAAGCCGCTGGAACTGGCGTCGCTTTTCCCGATTCTTCCGACCCTCAACATCCAACTCATCCTCGGCCATCTGTCCTGCTCCGACGACCCGCTCAGCCCCTTCAACCCCGCCCAACTTGCCACCTTCCACGCCCTTACCACCCTGCTCGCCCTTTACCCCCGCAGCCTCGCCGCCACCGGCGGCATCCTGCTTGGTGCATCCTACCACTTCGCCCTCACCCGCCCCGGCATCGGCCTGTTTGGCGGCCATCCATTCGCCAAGGCCAATCCCGTCGTCACCCTGACAGCCCCAATCCTGCAAATCCGCGACGTGCTGCCCGGTGAATCCATTGGTTACGGTGCCGCTTTCACGGCCACCCAACCCATGCGCATTGCCACCATCGCCGCCGGGTACGCCGATGGTCTGCCCCGCGCCCTCGGCGGCAAAGCGAACTTTTACGCCGGTAACATCCCCTGCCCCATCATCGGTCGCGTCTCGATGGATCTCATCACCCTTGACGTAACCCATCTGCACAAAGTCCCCGATCAAATCGAAATCCTCGGCCCCAGCCAATCCATCGACCAACTTGCCGCCGCCGCCGGAACCGTCGGCTACGAAATCCTGACCAGCCTTGGCACCCGCTTTGATCGCCACTACAAGGGCGGCTGAAAATCGTCATTGCAAGCGCGAGCCAAAGCACCACATGAACCCTACCCCCAACAAACCACGTAATCCCCTCCCTCGCACGCGGGGGAGGGTTAGGGTGGGGGTTCTTTTGGGCAACTGGGCAACACCCACCCCATGACCCTCCTCCAATCCTTCCTCGCCTCCATCGGCCGCTCCACCCTCGCGCTCTGCGCCTCGGTCGGCCATCTGACCCTTTACATCGCCCAAACCCTGTTCCACCTCGTCCGCCCACCGTTCTACTGGCGAGAATTTGGGCTCCAACTGCTGCGCATCGGCTACTTTTCGCTCCCCGTCGTCGGCATGACCGCGCTGTTCACCGGTGCCGCGCTGGCCCTGCAAATCTACGCCGGTGGCAGCCGCTTCTCCGCCGAATCCGTCGTTCCCTCCATTGTCGCCATCGGCATGGTCCGCGAACTCGGCCCGGTTCTGGGCGGCCTGATGGTCGCGGGTCGGGTCGCGGCAAGCATCGCCGCCGAACTTGGCACCATGAAAGTCACCGAACAGATCGACGCGCTGACCACGCTGTCGACCAACCCGATGAAATACCTCACCGTCCCCCGTGTTGCCGCCGCCACCATCGCCATGCCCATCCTCGCCTTCATCGGCGACATCATCGGCATCATGGGCGGGTTTCTGGTCGGCGTCGGCCAACTCGGCTTCAACCCGGCGACCTACATCAAGAACACCGTCGATTTCCTCGAGCCCATCGACGTCACTTCCGGTCTGGTAAAAGCCGCCGTCTTCGGCTTCATCGTCGCCATCATGGGCTGTTATCACGGCATGAACTCTGGCCGAGGCGCCCAGGGCGTCGGTCAGGCCACCACCAACGCCGTGGTCTCGGCCTCGGTGCTGATCCTCGCCTCGAACTACATCCTCACCAACCTGTTCTTTTCCGCATGACCGCCAAAATCACCCTGCGCAACGTCGCCAAATCCTTCAACGGCAAGCACGTCCTCACCGGCGTCGACCTCGATGTCGCCAAGGGCGAAAGCATGGTCATCATCGGCGGTTCGGGCACCGGCAAATCGGTGCTGCTGAAATGCATCCTCGGCATCATCCCGCCCGACAATGGCACGATTACCGTTGACGGAGCGGACGCGAGAACCGACCGCGACGCCTTCCTCGCCAAATTCGGCATGCTGTTCCAGGGCGGCGCGCTGTTTGATTCGATGCCCGTTTGGCAAAACGTCGCTTTCCGCCTGCTGCACGCCGGAACGGCAAAACCGCAAGCCCGCGAGGCCGCCATCGAGAAACTCCGCCGCGTCGGCCTGACGCCGGAAACCGCCGACCTCCACCCCGCCGAATTGTCGGGAGGCATGCAAAAACGCGTCGGCCTCGCCCGCGCCATCGCCTCCGCCCCCGAGATCATTTTCTTCGACAAACCCACCACCGGGCTGGACCCAATCATGGCCGGGGTGATCAACGAACTGGTCCGCGAACTGGTCAGCGAAATCGGCGCTACCGCCATCACCATCACCCACGATATGAGCAGCGTCCGCGCCATCGCCGACAAAGTGGCCATGCTGCACGCCGGAAAAGTGCAGTGGACCGGGGCGATTGGGAACATGGATTCGTCGGGTGATCCGTATGTGGATCAATTCGTTTATGGCAGGGCGAATGGGCCGATTGCGAGTGTGTGGTAAGGTGCGCATTTTGCGCACCGTTTCATCGTCACCACGCATCGTCCCCAGCAAAACCACCCGCCCCAACCCCTCGAAATGCGCTACGTGTTCGACGTTGCTCTTGCCGCATTCCTCCGCCAGCCTCACGCAGTTCCACACATACTGCCCCAACTGCATGGCCGCCCGGCGCATCACGCGCCCGCAAATCCATCATTTCCTGTTTCCCCAACGCACTTCCCAGTTTATAGAGGCTGCAAAGACTAACCCGCGCAGGCAATGTCTCGCACAAACACGAGGGGCGGATGAGCAACAAACCCTATGAAACCGATGTAGCCTTTGTCAAAGCCTTGGCCGAACTTCTGCGCGCCAATGATTTGACCGAACTGCAGGTCAAACGCGAATTTGCCGAGAATGATACGCTGAACATCACCGTCTCGCGCAAGATCAGCGCCGCACCCATAAGTATGGCCATGCCGGTCGCCCATCATGCACCGCTGCAACAGGCCGCGCCCGCGGTGTCGCCCGCATCCGCGCCCGGCCACAGCCATGCCGACCCGGCCAATCACCCCGATGCGGTTAAATCGCCGATGGTTGGCACGGTTTACCTTTCCGCCGAACCGGGTTCCGCAGCCTTCGTCAAGGTCGGCGACGATGTGAAAGAAGGGCAAACCCTGCTCATCATCGAAGCGATGAAAACCATGAACCAAATCCCCTCGCCCAAATCCGGTCGGGTGTTGCGCATTCTGGTTGACGACGGTTCGCCAGTTGAATTTGGCGAAGCCCTCGTCATCCTCGAATAGGCCCACATTCATGTTTTCCAAAATCCTCATCGCCAATCGCGGCGAGATTGCCCTGCGCATCATCCGCGCCTGTCAGGAAATGGGCATTCAGACCGTCGCCGTCCATTCCACCGCCGACGCCGATGCCATGCATGTGCGCATGGCCGACGAAAGCGTTTGCATCGGCCCGCCGCCAAGCTCGCAATCCTATCTCTCGGTTCCCGCGATCATTTCGGCTTGCGAAATTACCGGAGCCGAAGCCATCCACCCCGGCTACGGTTTCATGTCGGAAAACGCCAATTTCGTGTCCATCGTCGAAGACCACGGCCTCACTTTCATCGGCCCCAAGGCCGCGCATATCAACATCATGGGCGACAAGATCACCGCCAAAACCACAATGAAAAATCTCGGAGTCCCCTGCGTTCCTGGCTCTGACGGTGGCGTGCCAACATATGAGGAAGCTGCCAGAATCGCTGAAGCACTGGTCTATCCGGTTATTGTCAAGGCCACCGCTGGTGGTGGCGGTCGTGGCATGAAAGTGGCGAAGGACGCTTCCGAAATGGAAATCGCCTTTCGCTCGGCCCGCGCCGAAGCCAAATCGGCCTTTGGCAACGACGAAGTCTATCTCGAAAAATACCTTACCCTGCCGCGCCATATCGAGATTCAGGTTTTTGGCGACGGTCGCGGCAAAGCCGTGCATCTGGGCGAACGCGACTGCTCGTTGCAACGCCGCCACCAGAAAGTGCTGGAAGAAAGCCCCTCCCCGGTCATCGACGCCAAAATCCGCGCCAAAATCGGCAAAACCTGCGCCGATGCTATCGCCGAGATCGGCTATTCCGGCGCGGGCACCATCGAATTCCTCTACGAACGCGGCGAGTTCTTCTTCATCGAAATGAACACCCGCCTGCAAGTTGAACACCCGGTCACCGAAGCCGTTTACGGCATCGACCTTGTACGCGAACAAATCCGCGTCGCGGCGGGCGAAGAAATGTCGTTTCGCCAAGAAGACCTGATCCCCAACGGCCATTCCATCGAATGCCGGATCAACGCCGAGAAACTGCCCGATTTCCGCCCTTGCCCCGGTCGGGTCAACGGTTTCCACGCCCCTGGCGGCCTTGGCGTACGCATGGATTCGGCGCTTTATGCCGGATATACAATCCCACCCTATTACGACAGCCTCATCGGCAAACTCATCGTCCATGCGCCCGATCGCCCCGCCGCCATTGCGCGGCTTCGGCGTGCATTGAACGAACTGGTGGTTGACGGAATCGACACAACAACGCCGCTTTTTCATCGTCTATTGGCGAATGACGACGTAATTGCCGGCAATTACAATATTCATTGGCTCGAGAAATGGCTGGAAGCGACCGCAGAATAAGGCCCGCGCGATGAGTGGCATGCGCGATGACCTCGAGATCACGCCAACCCTGATCCTGCGGGCCTATGCCGCTGGCGTGTTTCCCATGGCCGATTCCGCAACAGCCGAAGAGATTTTTTGGGTCGATCCCAAAAAACGCGGCGTGCTACCGCTGGATAAATTCCACCTCTCGTCAAGCCTGAAGAAACGGGCCTTGAAATCCGACTATGAGGTCCGCATCAACACGGCGTTCCCGCGTGTCGTTGCCGCCTGTGCCGACCGGCCAGAAACCTGGATCAACGCCGAAATCAACGAGCATTTCTGCACGTTGTATCGCATGGGTTACGCCCATTCGGTGGAAATCTGGATTCACGACAATCTGGTCGGCGGCCTTTATGGCATCGCGATGGGTGGCGCTTTCTTTGGCGAAAGCATGTTTTCGCGCCAGCGCGACACTTCAAAACTTGCCATGCTGGCGCTGGTGGCGCGGCTGAAAGCCGGTGGTTTCAAACTGCTGGATACCCAATTCGTCACCGACCATTTGATCTCGCTGGGTGGT
>JANMOK010000158.1:0-5382 GCA_031369165.1 Paracoccaceae bacterium | reverse complement strand
ACTTGGTTCAGGAAAGCGAGGGTGTCATGCGGTTATTTCAGGTCTTGGCGGTGGTTTTGGCTTTGTTGCCGTTTTCGGCCAAGGCGCAGTCGGCGGATGCGGATATTCGCGGGGTGATCCAAGGTCAGATTGATGCGTTTGGTGCCAATGATGTGGCGAAGGCGTTTTCGTTTGCCTCACCGATGATCCAAGGGCTGTTTGGCACGCCGCAGAATTTTGGCACGATGGTGCAGAACGGCTATCCGATGGTTTGGCGACCGGGCGATGTGCGGTTTTCCGACCTGCGCGATCTGGGTGGCCGCAAGGTGCAATCGGTGTTGATCACGGACCTGCGCGGGGTCGATTACATCGCCGATTATGAAATGATCGAAACGCCGGATGGCTGGCAAATCAATGGGGTTTCGATTCGTAAGGCCACGGATGTCGGGGTTTAGGGAAGTGTTAACCATTCTCTGCTAGAAAGCGTTCGAGTCGCATATTTCGCGGCCATCCCCCAGGAGTTTTCATATCAGTGCGGCCCCTTTGAGGGCCAAAACCTTTGCGGGGCCGTGCTGGTGCAGCAGCGAAAGGCCGCGACGAATGAACAAAGCGATTACCGATGGCATCGATTTGATGCCGCCCGCGTTTGCGGACGGATTGACCGACTGGTCGAGCGCCGATGGCACGCCGGGCTCGCCGGATTATTCGGGCGCCGCCAACGCGGCGCTGGTGGCCAGCGATCAGGATTTCGGCACCTGTCTGGAAATCCAGAAAATCGCTACGACACAAAAGTTGCGCTACAAGGGCGAGGTGCCGGTGCTGCCGGGCTGTTACCTGCGCGTCTCCGCACGGGTCAAGGCGATCAGCGGGCCTTTGCCAAGCGTGCGGATTGCCGGTTGGGCCGGTGCGCCGGGCGGGGTGCATGTGGGCGGCGTGCAGGAGACGGGGCCGCAAACGGCGCTGACATCTTATGGTCGGATTTACGAGATCAGCGCCTATGTTGGCACCGGTTTGCGGGCGGGCGTCGATATGGTCTGGGGTGGCGGCGCGGTCTACGGGCATTTCGGGCTGGATATTCTGGGGGCGAACGGTTCGGTGGTGCGCATTGAATCGATCCGCATTGACGACATGACGCTGACGTTTCATCGCAACCTGATGGATTGGGTCGATGTCCGGGACTATGGCGCAAAAGGTGACGGAGTGACCGATGATTCCACCGCATTTGAAGCGGCGGATGCGGCGGCCGGTGGGCGCGAAGTGCTGGTGTCGTCGGGCGTCTATCTCCTCAACCGCGATGTGACGATGGCGTCGCGCTGTCGGTTTGAGGGAACGGTGACATTGCCAACGCAGTTCCGCTTTGCCCTGACTGGGAATTTTGATTACGCGACCTATGTTGATGCTTTTGGCGACGAGACATTGGCGCTGAAAAAGGCTTTGCAGGCATTGTTCAATTTCTCGGATCATGAATCGCTGGATTTGGGCGGTCGGCGAATACAATTGACCGAGCCGATCGATGTGCAGGCGGCTGTCGGCAATGTGGCCACATTCGCCAATCGTCGCGCGATTAGAAACGGTCAGTTATCGGCCGACAATTCGGTTGGGTTTGAAACGGTGACGTATAATTCCTCGGCGCGGTATGTGGCAGTGGATGGTTTGAAGTTGATTGACGTCGTCAACGTGGCGGCAATTCCGATTGGGTCGTTGGTGACGGGCGTGGGCGTTGGTCGTGAAATCTATGTGCGGTCCAAAAATGTGGCGGCGCAAACGCTGACACTAAGCCAGCCGTTATTCGGTGTTGCCAGTGTGCAGAACTATACATTCAAACGATTCAAATATTTGTTGGATTTTTCTGGCTTTGACCAATTACAGCGGTTTCAAGTCGATGACATCGAGTTTTTGTGCAACGGCTATGCCAGCGGCATCATGTTGCCCAAAGACGGGATAGCTTGGCACATACGCGATTGCTGGTTTACCAAGCCGAAGGACAGGGGTGTAACCTCGATCGGCACCGGGTGTTATTCGCTGGTGTTGGATGCGAATGAATTCGTGTCAAACGAAACCGATGTGCCGGTGGCCAGCCGCACAAGCGTGGCGTTCAATTCCAACGCCGACGATTTGAAAGTGCGCAACAACCGCGCGGTGCGGTTTCGTCATTTCGGCGTCATGGCGGGCAGCGGCAATATCATCAGCGGCAACCACTTCTGGCAGGGCGATGACAGCGTTGATGGCGAGCGCAGCGCCGGAATTGTCATGTCAGCGCGCAATGTAAAGACGGTTCTGACTGGTAATTACGTGGATAATTGCTGGATCGAGATGAACAACGAGCATGACGCATTTCCCAACCGGGGGCCGGGCGAAATGGCCTTTGGCACTTTGTCGGTGACTGCCAATATCTTCACCGCCAACACGGTGCCGACCTGGTTTAGCTGGCTGCATCTGGCGCCCTATGGCACCGGGCATAATATCGACGGCATCTCGGTGATTGGCAACACCTTCCGGGTGGTTGCGGGGCATGTGGTTGACCGGGTGGAAAGTCTGGACACGTCGCGCGGCGCGATAGATTTGGCACTGACGCGCGATCTGGTTTTTGTCGGCAATTCGTTTGAAAGCGTTACCATTCGCAGCCAGACCCCGACGATGATTGTGCACGATCAGGTGGCAGAGAGTAATGCCTGGAGCATTGCCACCAGTGCGAAACTGCCGTTCGGGTGCCGGGCAATGGCCGCCGAGGGGCTGACGGCTGTTGGTCCGATCACCGATGGGGCGGCACAGAACGATTATGCGCAACCCTATGTCGTGCCCCAGCAAGGACTGGCGGGCGACCAGGTGGCGGTGCATTGGCCGGTGGCGGTGAAAGGTACTGTCCACCTGCGGGTGCGGGCCGATTTGGCGGCGTGACGTTGTTGATGGGCCCCTGGTTTTGGCCTTGCGCGACACGGTGCGTCCTCAATCTGTCCAGCCCGGCTGTTGCGCGGCCGGACCGGCGCGAGATGGCGCCGCGGTGTGCAGGGCGTGGCCAGAAGTTGGGTGCGTAAGGCAGCCCGGTTTGCCGCCATGCAGGTCGGTTTGCCCGGCAATTTTGGGCAGGGTTGATGAATGCGGGTCTTTTGGGGTTAATTTGGCTTGGCCGCCGCCGCGCGCTTTTTCAGCAGGTCGCGCAGTGCCCGGGGCATGGGGCGGCAGCCGCAGTTGAGCGAATGCGCCAAGTGCCAGTCGAGGCGCTGCTCATCCTTCGCCCGCGCGGGCATCGGATGCGCCTTGTGCCAGACTTCGTTGATTTTGGACATGGTGAAGGTCCTTTGTTGTGGGCCGGGGTGGGGGGCGAGCCCCACCCCTTTGCCGTCGCGCTAATTGGCGTTTTGGTAAAGGTTCCAGCCAAACAGCGCGGTGCCGATTATGACCGCCCCTGCCGAAATTGGTGCCAGTATGACCAGCGAGGATTCCTCGGTGAGCTGCCCCGCGAACAGCAGATAGAGCAGCACCATCAGCACCAGAGTGCCGATTGTGTGCAGCCAGAAATGCGCCGGGGCGAGGCTGCTTGCCGCCATGGTCGGCCAGGCGCGGTAGGTCAGCGCGAAGATGCCGGGCAAAACGAAACCAAGCAGGTTGATATGGGCATGCAGCGGAATATAGGTGTGGTCGTTGGTGGCCCCCATATATTCGCCGATCGACATGCCAATCAGGATCCAGATGACGCCGATCAGCAGGAAATTGCGTGCGATGTTCATGGTGTTGTCCCTCGTTTGAGCCGCCGGGTTTTGCCGGTCGGTGCTTTGAATTTATCGCAGGAAACAACAGCGGGCGAGAAAAATCTTTTCCGCGATCATGGCCTTTTCAGCGGCAGATAGGCGAGGCGATACGCCAGTGCCACCCCGCCGGCACCGCCGATGATGTTGCCAAGCGTGACCCAGAACATGTTGTGGATGATCGCTGTAAGGCTGATATCCGCCCCGGCGGCGATCGCTTGCGGGAACAGATACATGTTGGCGACCGAATGCTCGAGGCCGAGCAGCACGAAAGCCGAGATCGGCCAGAGGATGGCGAGGATTTTGCCGGTGGCGCTGCGGGCGGCGAAGGTCAGCCAGACGGCGAGGCAGACAAGGGCGTTGCACAGGATGCCGTTGAAAAGCGCCTGCAAGGTGGGCAGGTCGGCCTTGGCGGCGGCGATTTTGGCGGCAGTCTCGCCCATCGGGCCGTCGAGCAGGCCGCTGAACCCGAAGGCGGTGGCGAGGCCGACGGCACCGATCAGGTTGCCGACATAGACGATGCCCCAGTTGCGCAGCAGGGCGGTGACGGTGATCTTGCGGTCCACCGCCGCCATCACCATCAGCGCGTTGCCGGTGAACAATTCGGCACCGCCGACGATGACCAGGATCAGACCAAGCGAGAAGGCGAGGCCGCCGAGCAGGCGGGCAGGGCCAAAGCTGCTGTCGGCCCCGGTCATCACCATGGTGTAGGCGGCGGCGCCAAAGCCGATGAAGGCCCCGGCGAGCATGGCGAGGGTCAGCAGTTGCGGGATTGGCAGAGCGGCCTTGGCGACGCCGGCGGTTTCGACCAGCTTGGCGATCTGGGAGGGGCGATAGGCGTCGTTGGCGGTGTCCATGGCGCGGAGTGGTAGCGGGGATTGGGAGGACGGGGAAGGGGATTTCAGCGGCAAGGTTGCGTGGCGGCGCGAGGGGTGATTTGGCGCTGGCGTTGTGTTAGGCAGGGGCAACAGGGAGGCGATAATGAAAAGCCCGACCGATACGGCGCAGGCCGTAATCACCACCTTTGAAACCATGCCCGGCCAGTGCCAGGACCTGATCGACGCGCTGAAGGCGCTGTTTGACGGGTTCATCCGGCATCAAGAGGGGTTCGTCAGCGTGCGCATCCATGTCAACGACGCGCATACGCGGGTGGCGAACTATGCCTTGTGGCGGCGGCGCGAGGATTTTCTGGCGATGCTGCGGGCACCCGAGATGCGCGAGCCGCAGCGGCGGCTGGCGGCGCTGTGCAAGAGTTTCGAGCCGGTGATCTATGAGGTTGTCGGCGAGGTTTGACGGCTTATTGAAACGGTGCGGTCAATTCTGCGGTGCCATCGGTTTTGCCATAGATGCAGGCGTAGGTTTCCGGGGCGGTGCCGTCGGCAGGGGCGGTGGTGAGCAGGGCGACGCCGTAGGTTTCCGAGCCGAAGGGATTGACCTGAATTTCCGGGTTGGTCAGTTCGGTGGCCAGCGCCAGGCAGGCGGTGCTGACATTTTCGCGGAACTTCAGCCATTCTTCTTCGCTGGAAGCCAAGGCCGGGGCGGCGGCGAGCAGCAGGGCGGCGGTGAGATGGAGGGGTTTTGGCATGGGGGTTCCTATTGGGGTGTGAGGGGCGGGAGTTTGGGCTGCGGGCCAGCGGAGGGCAAGGGGGTATGGTGG
>JANMOK010000129.1:0-3099 GCA_031369165.1 Paracoccaceae bacterium | reverse complement strand
ATCCGGCGCATTCGCGCCACCTTCTCCATAGGATGGAGAAGGGAAGCTAGAACCACTTCAGCCAACGGAAGATGATAACTTCCAGCACCATAATGAAAAGCAACACGCCTGCGATGACCCAGAAGGCGTCGCCGTGCGATGCGCCGGGGATGCCGCCGACGTTGATGCCAAGCAGGCCGGTGACAAAGGTCAGCGGCAGGAAAATGGCAGTCAGCACCGAGAACAGGAAGGTGTTGCGGCCGAGTTTGGCGGCAAAGGCGCTTTGCAGTTCGTCTTTCACCACTTGGGCGCGTTCGCGGATCAGGTCGAGGTCTTCGGTGTAGCGGATGACGTTGTGCTGGCTTTCCTGCAAGTGGCGACGGTCGTGATCGGACAGCCAGCTAAGGTTTGAGGCCAGAAGTTGGCCAAAGACTTCGCGTTGCGGGGCAATGTAGCGGCGCAGGAGAATGGCAGAGCGGCGAATGTCGGTC
This sequence comes from Paracoccaceae bacterium, assembly GCA_031369165.1. Lineage (GTDB taxonomy): Bacteria > Pseudomonadota > Alphaproteobacteria > Rhodobacterales > Rhodobacteraceae > JANMOK01. The sequence continues at coordinate 2,629 of JANMOK010000129.1, read as the reverse complement.
AGTTCCTTTGACAACTGATGACTGGGCTTTATCATCATTTTTTCTTCGGTGGCATCAATATCGTCTTCGATTTCGGTCAATACTGGTTGCATCGGGTCGAGAAGGGTTTCCAGCATGATGGTCAGGAATTCGCCGGAATTGCGCGGGCAGGTCTTGCCCCTGAGGATTTTCACGACATCATCCATCGCCCGGATCGGTCGGCCTTGCAGGCTGATGATGCGCTTGGCATCAATCCACAAGCGAAACGACACCATATCTTCCGGATCGGAGCCGGGATTGTGGTTGATGGCCCGCAAGATGATGATGGCCCCGTCACCGATCACCACGATGCGGGGGCGGGTTTCTTCTTCCAGCAAGGCGTCGATGATGACCGGATCGAGGAACGAGATCGCCTGATCGAGCCAAGCGCGAGTATCTGGGTGATTGCGGTCCAGATGCACCCAATTGGGCGCGTCGGAGCGCAGTTCATTTTGCAGGTCGTTGGCGGCGACAGGTTTGCCGCTGGCAAGCGCATAGGACAGCAGAATGTGGCTGGCGGCCGTCTCGTCGGGCGCGATACTCAGAACGTTTCCTTGGCCAGTTTGGCACCCGGATCAACCTCTACCGCCGCCGAGGCGGTGCCGATGCGATCTTCGCATTTGGAATGTTCGTCCATTGTCGGTCCGGAGCCCGACAGGACATAGCTTGCGATTGCAGTGCCCCTGACGCTTTCGATGACCATCGAGGTGCCGCTGTAAAACGCGGTCAAAAAGCGTTGGGTCGCGGGTTCGGTGCGGTCGAGATAGGAGGTGACCGAGGAGGAGTATTTCTCGGCTGAAATGTCCCAGGGGTCGCTGCCGTCGATGCGCACGACAAAGGTTTCATCGACTGCCTGTTCAGGGAATCGCCAGACTTCGTTGTAAAGCGTGATCGAGAAGGTGCCGTCGGGCCAGCTTTCGACGCTGAACAAGACTCCTTCGTCGCTGATAGCGCGGGTTTCGCAGGACAGGCTGCCGTCGTCCCAGATGTTGACATCCAGTCGCCAGGCGCCCTGTTCAAACACGGTTTCCCATTCGGAAATGCCGTCGGAAAATGCCGGACTTGCGGCAAGCAAGGCCGCGCTAAACCATTTTAACATGTGACCCATCCTTTCACCCTGCACAGCGGGAATATTAATCCGGGAATGTGGCGTTTCAAAGGGGGATTTTTTGGCAGGGTAGTGGGTGCGGCAGTGCCTCATCCGGCACTGCGTGCCACCTTCTCCATGCAATGGAGAAGGGAAGATGTGGACTAGATACCGACGAATCTATCTTCGCACTTGAAGTGGTTTTGCAGGGTAGTGGCAGCGTCAGCGAGGGAAAAGTGGGTGATGCGCGTGCCCTTGGCGCTTTCAACGTCCAGCGCGGTGCCGCTTAACAATTGGTTGATCAGGATGTTGAGGGTGGCGTTTTCGGCGGGCAGCGAGGCTTGCACGGTCGAGTCAAACTTAATGGCATCGCCCACCCAAAGTTCACCGCCGTTAATACGCAGACCGAAGGTTTCATCGACGCTTTCGTGGGGAAATTGCCAATCCGGATCGGTCAGGCTGATGGCGGCAACGCCGGTTGGCCAGGATTCATAGCGAAAGACGGTGCCTTCAGCATTGATGCCTTCGGTGGCGCAAGAGATGGTGCCGTCGTCAAATTCGTACATGACCAAGGTCCAATTGCCTTTGGTAAAGAGAATCTCGTCGGCGAAGCTTGGCGTCGAGAGCAGCAGCGTCAGGGCGGTGAGGCGGATCATGGCATTCTCCGGTTCAGAAATCGGTCGGCGCACCGCCTTCGCGTTTGCGGCGGGCAACAAAATCGGCCAGTTCGTCGCGGATGGCGATGTCCATCGGCGGCGGTTCGAATTCGTTGAGGATGTTTTTCCAGATTTTGTTGGCGCGCTGGGCGGTCCATTCGCTGCCGGCTTCCTCCCAAGCCTCGTAGTTGCGCCAGTCGGAAAGGAAGGGCGAATAGAAGGCGGTTTCGTAGCGGTCTTGGGTGTGTTGGGTGCCAAAGAAATGGCCATTGTGGCCGACGTCCTTGATGGCGTCAAAAGCGATGGCTTCCGGGCTGGCGTCATAGGTGGCGGGCTCGAAATAGCGCTCGATCTGTTGCAGCACCTCGCAATCCATCACGAATTTTTCGTAACTGGCGATCAACCCGCCTTCCAGCCAGCCGGCGGCGTGGTAGACGACGTTGACGCCAGAGGTGACGGCGGCGAACAGCGAGTTGGAACTCTCCCACATCGCTTGCGCATCGGGGGTGTTGGCGGCGCAGGCGTTGGAGGCGCGTAGGGGCAGGCCGTAGAAGCGGGCCATCTGGCCGGTCATTTGGGTGGCGCGCATGTATTCCGGGGTGCCAAAGGCGGGGGCACCGGTTTTCATATCGACGTTGGAGGTGAAGGTGCCGAACACCACCGGTGTGCCGGGGTTGATGTATTGGTAGAGGGCGATGGCGGCGAGGCCCTCGGCGAGGGATTGCATGACGGCGCCCGCCATTGTGACCGGGGCCATTGCGCCTGCAAGGGTGAACGGCGTCACGATCACCGGTTGGCCGCGTTTGGCGAAGCGCATCGAGCCATCTAACATCGGGGTGTCGTGTTTCAGGGGGGAAGATGAGTTGAT
>JANMOK010000128.1:0-1647 GCA_031369165.1 Paracoccaceae bacterium | reverse complement strand
CACCAACTTTTCTGAGTATGACAAGTTTTCCATCATGCATTACGCGGTGCCCAAGGCGCTGACGATTGGCGGGTATGAAGTGGGTTGGAACCGAATTCTTTCGCGGACCGACAAGCGGTTCATTGCGGAGATTTATTGAGGTTTTACGGCTTTGATTTTGGCGGGCGATGTTTAAGGCATCGCCTTCCCTTGGTCGCTGGCGTGGTGTGTCGTCCACGAAATCGCGGTGCCCGAGCCGGTTGTATCTGCGATCCGGGCACGGACGGGGCTGTCACAGGCAGAATTCGCCCGCTCGATTGGCGTGAAGAAGGCGGCGTTGCTCAATGGGGAGCAGGGACAGCGGAAACCCGACGGGCCTGTGCGGGTGCTGCTGGCGTTGATTGACAAGGAGCCGGGGATAGCGCGGAGGGTGTTGGGCTGCGGGCATCAACCGGACCTAACTGCTTCTTAACCACAATATGGAATGTCTGATCTCTGGTTTGACACCATAGCGGGTAAGCTATATAGCGAATATGCGATGGACGGTTGAAACATTGAACGCGCTGGTTGACGAAGAAATTGAGTCCCTTCCCAATAGCCTGCGCGCCAAACTGCTTCGTCTGATGGCAACGGTGCAAAGTTATGGGCTGGGGCAGTTGCGCGAGCCACATGTGAAGCACCTGCGCGGAAAGCTGTGGGAATTGCGGGTTTCAGCATCGGAGGGCATTGCTCGTGGTCTCTATGTGACGGTGGCGGGGCGGCGGGTAGTCGTATTGCATGTGTTTGAAAAGAAAACACAAAAAGCTCCGCAACGGGCCATTGACCTGGCTCTGGCGCGAATGAAAGAGGTGAAATCATGACGACTTTGGCGGAACTGCTGGCCAAACAGTTGAAAGACCCGGAATTTGCCGCTGCTTATGCCGAAGCGGATGCGGAATATTCGGTCATCGAGCAAATGCTCCGCGCCCGCGCTGCGGCTGGGCTGACGCAAGAGGCTTTGGCCGAGCGGCTGGGCACCACGCAATCGGCGATTGCGCGGCTGGAAAGCGGCAGGGTGTCGCCCTCGGTCGAGACCTTGCGGAAATATGCGGCGGCGACGGGGAAAAGGTTGAGGGTTGAGATGGTGTGAGTGTATGCCATTGACATATACGCCAGTGGCGGGTATGGTGAAACTGGAAACAGTCGTGGAAATGCCGGATTTCCAGCGCCGTGCAAAAGCCGCGATGACGGATGCCGAGCGGATGGCGTTGATCGACTATCTTGCCGCCAATCCTTGGGCGGGCGTCCAATTGGGTGGCGGATTGCACAAGGTTCGGTTCGCGCGAGAGGGCAGTGGCAAGAGCGGCGGGTTTCGGACGATTCATTACTACAAGGCGGATAGCGGTCCGGTGTTTCTGCTGACCATGTTTGCGAAGAACGAAAAAGACAGTCTGTCGGCGAAGGAAACTGAAGGCTTGATCCGGCTGGGAGAAATGCTTTCGGCAGAAACGGGACGAAGGAAATGACAAGCGAAGCATTCAAACGAATTGAGCAGGGCCTGAAAGAAGCCCTTGCCTATGCCCAGGGCGCACGCGAGGGCTACATCGTCCACGAAGTGCAGGTGCCTGACCCCGATGTTCCGGCCATTCGGGCGCGAACTGGGTTGTCGCAGGCGGCATTTGCCCGCTC
>JANMOK010000112.1:0-3414 GCA_031369165.1 Paracoccaceae bacterium | reverse complement strand
CCGCCTCGTCCGCGACCTTGCCGCTTCCGGCAAAGCCATCGTGATGATCTCGTCGGAACTCAGCGAGTTGTTGACCGCCTGTGATCGCATCATCGTCATGGCCGACGGGCGGGCGTTTGCCGACCTGCCGCGCGAGGCGCTGGATGATGACGCGGTCGACGCCGCCGATACGGCGCACCGGCTGCAGGCCGCCGAGCGCAAACTGCAAATCGCAATTCAGGAGGCCCTGGCACAGGGGCAGGAGGTTTCCCGTGGCTAACACATTCTTCGCCAACTGGCGGCAGAACATCATTTATATCGGCTTTGCGGTGATCTTTTTGGTCTTCGCCCTGACGCTGGAGCACAAGGGGTTTCTCAATACCAACAACCTGCTGAACATCGTGCGCCAGACGACGATGATCGCGGTGATGGCGGTGGCCATGACCTTTGTCCTCTCGGCGGGCGAGATCGACCTTTCAGTCGGGGCGGTCGCCGGACTTGCAACCGTAACCGTGGCCATGGCCATCGACGTTGCCGGGCCGGTTGCCGGCGTGTTTGCGGGCATTGCCACCGGATTGGCGGTCGGCATGTTCAACGGCTGGTTGACCACCCGCATCGGCATCCCCTCGTTTCTGACCACGCTGGCGATGATGGGCATCGCCAAAGGCGTCGCCATGTGGATTTCCGACACTGCCGCCGTGCCGATCCTCAGCCCCAGCTATTCCTGGCTGTTTGGCGGCGGCAACATTGGCCCGATCCCGGTGCTGCTGCTGTGGATCGCTGTGGCGGCCGGTGTCGGTCACGTCGTCATTCGCCGCTCGGGCTTTGGCCGCAGGGTGCTGGCCACCGGCGGCGGCGAGACAGCGGCGCGTTATTCCGGCATCAACACGCAGGCAATCAAGTTCCGTGTGCTGGTCATTTCTTCGTGCGCTGCCGCGTTTGCCGGCATGCTCTATGCCGGCCGCCTGCAATCGGGCCGGTTTCAGCTTGGCGAGGGCGATGAACTGTCGGTCATCGCCGCAGCGGTGTTGGGCGGCACCAGCCTGTTCGGCGGCAAGGGCACGGTGATCGGCACCATCGTCGGGGCGCTGATGATCGGAATGATCAACAACGGGCTGGTCCTGATGGGGCTGGAATTTTCGCAACAATTGATCGCGCGCGGCGGCATCATCATCCTTGCGGTCGCCCTGACCCAGAAACGGAGCTGAACCATGGCCCATGTGACCATCATCGGCACCGTTGTCGCCACGCCAGAAACCCGGCGGGAGCTGCAAACGCTGCTCGCCGCCCAAGTCGCGCCAACCCGAGCCGAACCCGGCTGCATCAGCTACGACTTCCACGTCGATGCCGACGATCCATGCTGTTTCGTGTTCTACGAAAACTTTCGCAGCCAGGCCGACCTCGATGCGCATTTGGCCATGCCGTACCTCAAACCGCTGTTTTTGCAGCTGGACCGGCTGCTGGCCTGCCCGGTGGTGATCCGCCATCTGAGAATGTTGAGCGAAATGGCGGACTAAGGCATTTTCCTTAGAAAATGAACGATGTTCCAGACTTGGCATTTTGGCAGTTCAGAATTCGAGGTTCAGCCGCAACTGGGTCCGTTCGAGGTCTCCGCGATAATTGCGCGGCGGCGGCTGGGAAATGTCAGGGCAAAAGGTGGGTGTGGGTATTGCTCAACTTTAGATTGAGTGTGGCTGGGGAACTTGGATTCAAACCAAGACTAACGGAGTCAGAGTCCGTGGGTCTACCGTTAACCTATTCCCCAGTGGCTTGGGCCAATGCTGACGGGTTTCGTCTAAACAAGCGCCAGCACTGGGTCAAGTCTGGCGTTTCGCCCCTTTCAACTGGCTGGGGTGATGCCTATGTTGCGCGGACCTTAACGGAAATCATCCCATGGCTTCGATTGTTTCGATCAAAAACTTGACGAAAACCTATGCTGGCGGCCATCAGGCATTGAAAAACGTGTCGCTTGAAATCGAGCGTGGCGAGATTTTGGCCTTGCTTGGCCCCAATGGCGCGGGGAAAACCACGCTGATTTCAGCAGTTTGTGGAATCGTCCGCCCAACGAGTGGCAGTGTTACAGTCGATGGCAATGACATTGTGCGCAATTGGCGGCAAGCGCGGCGGGCGATTGGCCTGGTGCCTCAGGAAATCGCCTTGGAAATTTTCGAGACGCCGTGGAACACGATCAAAATGTCGCGCGGCCTTTTCGGCCTGAAACACGACCCGGTCAAGATCGAATCCGTTTTGCGTTCGCTTTCGTTGTGGGACAAGGCGCATGACAAGAACATGGCTTTGTCGGGCGGCATGAAGCGCCGGGTGATGATCGCCCGCGCGCTGGTGCACGAGCCGCGCATCCTGTTTCTGGACGAACCGTCGGCGGGTGTCGATGTCGAGCTGCGGCAAGACATGTGGGAAGTGGTCAAGAAACTGCGCGATGACGGCGTCACCATCATTCTGACGACGCATTACATCGAAGAGGCCGAGGCAATGGCCGACCGGGTTGGCATCATCAACAACGGCGAGCTGGTGCTGGTCGAGGACAAGGCCAGCCTGATGAAGAAGCTGGGGCAAAAGCGGTTGTTTGTCGAACTCGACGCGCCGATTTCCGGCCTGTCACCGAAGCTGGCCAGGCTTGGCGTGACCTTGACCGACGATATGCGGAATCTCCAATTGATCTATGACAGCGAAGCGGCGAAAAGTCCGATCCCGGACTTGATCACCGCATTGTCAGCAGAGGGTATTGCCTTGCGCGACCTGCGCACCGAGCAATCGAGCCTTGAGGATATTTTCGTCAGTCTGGTGCGGAGGGCGGCATGAACCTGATCGCGGTTTCCGCAATCTATCAATTCGAAATGGCACGTTTTTGGCGGACGCTTGGCGAAAGCATCGCCTCGCCGGTGATTTCGACCTGCCTGTATTTCGTGGTTTTCGGCTCGGCGATTGGCGGCAGAATTCCCGAAGTGGACGGCGTCGCTTATGGAGCGTTCATCGTGCCGGGATTGATCTTGCTGACCGTGTTGCAGCAGAGCCTGTCGAATGCCTCGTTCGCGTTCTTCTTTCCCAAATTCATCGGCACCATCTATGAATTGCAGTCAGCGCCAGTTTCGTTTCTTGAAATCGTCGCTGGTTATGTCGGATCGTCGGCAATGAAGTCGATGATCATTGGGTTGACCATCCTGGCCACCGCCACAATCTTTGTCGATTTGAATATCATGCACCCTTTCTGGATGCTGGCCTTCCTGTTTCTGACCAGTGTTACGTTCAGCGTCATGGGGTTGATCCTGGCGGTCTGGGCCAAGGATTTTCAGCAGTTGCAGATCGTGCCACTGCTGATCATCACGCCCTTGGTGTTTCTGGGCGGCACCTTTTATTCAATAGATATGCTGCCGCCCTTCTGGCAGAAAGTTACCCTGTTCAACCCGGTGGTCTATC
>JANMOK010000285.1:0-14936 GCA_031369165.1 Paracoccaceae bacterium | reverse complement strand
CAAAAGATTACGAATTGCTTACCGCATTCAAACAAATGGAAGCCACGTCGCCTGACTTCCAACTCCAGGGCTTTTCTGCCGACCTTGCGCTCGACATCAAAAATTTTTCGCCGCACAACGCCACCCTTGCGCACTGACAATGCTGAAAAAATCTGGGCAAGCCAAATTTCGTTTTCAACGATGCGCACATGTTGGTTCATGCGCCAAGATTGCCGCGTAATCCCTAAAATTCGCCTAACAAGCAATCAACCGGCACAAGATGGACCATTCAAACGGTGAAATTCGCAACTTGTGCGCCAATTACCGCAAACAAATGGCGCGGGTCGATGGCGAAAACGTGATTGGGCGTGCCCGCCGCTGCCCATACCGTGGCAAAGTCGAGAAGATGCGGGTCCAGCCACGTGCGGATCGGTCGCAAATGACCCAATGGCGAGACGCCGCCAATGGCAAATCCGGTTGTCGATCGAATGGATTCGGCGTCGGCTTTTTCGATTTGCATCCCAACAAGGTCGGTTGCCAGCTTGGCATCAATCTGATTATTGCCTGCCGTCAGGAACAGAAAGTGCTCGCTGCTGTCTTTGCCGCGAAAAACGATCGATTTTATGATTTGATCGACCAAACAGCCGACCGAGCGGGCCGCGTCCTGAGCGGTGCGGGTTCCTGAGGCCAAGGCGAAGACTTCGATGTCAATGCCAAGCCGTGCGGCGTCGGCTTGTACGCGCTTGACACTTTTGCTCAACGATCTTCGACCTCCACGTAATCGCGATGGGTCGGGCCGGTATAAAGTTGCCGCGGGCGGCCGATTTTCAACTGCGGATCGTCGAGCATTTCTTTCCATTGCGCGATCCAGCCAACGGTGCGAGCCAGGGCGAAAATCGGGGTGAACATGGCGGTGGGGAAACCGATTGCCTCAAGGATGATGCCGGAATAGAAATCGACATTGGGATAGAGCTTTTTGTCGATGAAATAGGGGTCGCTCAGGGCCACGCGTTCCAGTTCCTGCGCCACTTGCAGCAATGGGTTGTTGCCGGTGCCCAAAAGGCCCAGAACTTCTTTGGCGGTCTCCTGCATGACCTTCGCCCGGGGGTCGAAGTTCTTGTAGACGCGATGGCCAAAACCCATCAGACGGATGCCGGAGTTTTTGTCCTTGGCCTTGGCGATAAAGGCCGGGACGTTTTCGACCGTGCCGATTTCGCGCAATTGTTCAAGCGCCGCCTGATTGGCACCGCCATGTGCAGGCCCCCACAGGCAAGCGACGCCAGCGGCAATGCAGGCGAAGGGGTTGGCTCCCGAGGAACCAGCCAGACGCACCGTTGAGGTCGAGGCGTTTTGTTCGTGATCGGCGTGCAGGGTGAAAATCCGGTCCATGGCGCGGCTGAGGATCGGGTTGACGATATAGGTTTCCGACGGCACCGAGAAACACATGAACAGGAAATTCGAGGCGTAATCGAGGTCGTTGCGCGGGTAAACAAAGGGCTGGCCGACGCAATATTTGTAGGCCCAGGCGCAAATGGTGGGCATTTTGGCGATCAGACGAATGGTGGCGACTTCGCGCTGCCAGGCATCGTTGATGTCGGTGGAGTCGTGATAAAATGCCGACATGGCGCCAACCACGCCACAGACCACCGCCATCGGATGGGCGTCACGGCGGAAACCACGGAAGAAAAAGCTCATCTGTTCGTGAAGCATCGTGTGCTGGGTGACACGATTTTCAAAGTCTTCCAGTTGCGGAGCCGTCGGCAATTCGCCGTGCAGCAACAGGTAGCAGACTTCAAGGAAATGCGAATTTTGCGCCAGTTGTTCGATCGGAAAGCCGCGGTACAAAAGTTCGCCCTTTTCGCCATCGACATAGGTAATGGCGCTTTCGCAAGCGGCAGTTGAGGTAAAACCGGGGTCGTAGGTGAAAACATCGGCGTCGGCGTAGAGTTTGCGAATGTCCACAACATCGGGACCAAGCGTCGGACTGAGAATGGGCAGCTCCAGGTTCTTGCCATTCACTTCCAGGTTGGCCGTGCGGTTTACTTTGCTGTCCATCGTCGTGCTCCCATTGCGATCCGCCCAAAACCAGGGCGGAAAAGGCTCTTATTGCGGCTTGTGATGAAGATTGCGTAACGAGACGTTCATGTGCCAGACGTGACCGCATCTTCAAGGCGCGCCAAACTTTCTTTTTTGCCCAGCGTGAGCATGATATCGAACACGCTTGGCGAGATTGTCCGGCCCGTCAGGGCAGCACGCAAGGGCTGTGCAACCGCGCCGAGTTTCAGCCCTTCGCTTTCGGCAAAGGCCCGGACAATTTCGCCCAGATTATGCGCGTCCCAATCTGCCGCTTGCAAGCGCAAAATGATGCGCTGCAGCAAAGGCCGGTCGAGATGCGCGGCGGCCTTTTCATCGGCGGCGAACGGCCGTTCGCCCAGGAAATAATGTGCCATGTCAATGACTTCTGGCAGGGTGCGCGAGCGCTCTTTCAGGCTGTCCATGACAGTCAAGAACGTCACGCGCTGGGGTGCCGTCAAAGCAGGTTTGTTTTGCGATGCAATATAGGCTTCGATTTCAGCCAATAGTTTGACGTTTTCCATCGCCCGGATATGCTGGCCTGACAGGTTCTCCAGCCGCTTGAAATCAAACCGCGAGGCCGACCTGCCAACGGCGGCAAGGTCAAACCATGCAACCGCCTGCGTGGTGGTGAAAAATTCGTCGTCGCCGTGGCTCCAGCCGAGGCGGGCCAGATAGTTGCGCATCGCTTCGGGCGGATAGCCCATCGCCTGATATTCCTCGACTCCCAACGCCCCGTGGCGTTTGGACAGCTTGGCACCATCGGGGCCGTGGATGAGGGGGATATGGGCGAATTCGGGGATCGGCCAATCCATAGCGCGGTAGATCAGGCTTTGGCGGGCGGCGTTAGTCAGATGATCGTCGCCGCGGATGATGTGGGTGACGTCCATATCGTGATCGTCAACCACAACGGCGTGCATATAGGTCGGCACGCCGTCCGAGCGCAGCAGGATCAGGTCATCGAGGGTTTCGTTCTTGAAGGTGATGGTGCCTTGCACGAGGTCTGGCACGATGGTTTCGCCGGTCCGTGGAGCCTTCAGTCGGATGACATAAGGCAAGTCGGGGGCTTTGGCGGTGCTGTCGCGCCAAGGAGAGATGAACAAGGGTGGCTTGCCTGCGGCCTTTGCAGCCGTGCGGAAGGCGTCGATTTCTTCGCGGGTGGAAAAGCACCGATAAGCAGTGCCGCGTTCGACCATCTGCAAGGCAACTTCGGCGTGGCGGGCGATGCGGGAGAATTGGCTGACGACCGGGCCGTCCCAATCAAGGCCCAGCCATTTGAGGCCCGCATAAATTGCCTCGGTCGCTTGCGGCGTATAGCGTTCGCGATCGGTGTCTTCGATCCTGAGCAGGAACGTGCCCTTGTGGTGGCGGGCGAACAGCCAGTTGAACAAGGCCGTGCGCGCGCCGCCGATATGCAGGTAGCCGGTGGGTGAGGGGGCGAAACGGGTGATGACGGGTTTGGACATGGCGGGCTACCTTTGATAAGCCTTCGCTTTAGGCAATTGGGGTTGGGGTGACAAGGGCATGGCGGCGCTGCTAAGTTAGACAAGTCCGGCGGACGCGATGATCATGCTGCCTCGTGTCAGCGATCTGGCAGCCGAGCGGTCGCGCGATTGCGGCATCGGGCAGAAACTCGGTTCTCGTTTATTGGGCTTGCTTCAGTTTTTGCGATAGCAAAGCGCATAGGCCTTGTCCGAGGAATGATCGTGGCCGGAGCGATCATACATCGGGATTTCGACCATGCTGAGGTCTGAGATCAGGCCTTTGCCGTGCATGTTCTGGATGACGGCTGCAAACCCGGCTTTGACAAAGAACGCCTTGTTAACGCCAATGACGAACAAGGCACCTGATTTAGCGATATCCAACAGCGCCGCAAGCGCTTGCGGACCCAGATGTCCGGTCGTGAAGGTGCCCGCCGAAACGATGGCGCCGTAGTCGTTTTTTATCGCGTTTAGCGAGCCTGTCAGATCGGCTTTGATGGTTGCGCGGTACAGGGCCTTTTCCTTTGCGTCGCGCAACATCTGGTCTGAAATATCAATGCCGTCGATGTCTTGGGGCGAACAGCCCAGCGCCTCGGCCACGAGGCCGGTTCCGCATCCAATGTCGGCAATTGGTCGATCCTGTTGCGTGGCCTTGTTCCGAAAGATCGAAGCTATGGCCTTGGGGTAGTGCCAACCCAATGCGCTGGCAAATTCGGCATCGTACGAGGATGCAAATTCGTCATAGTAGACCTTGTTGTCGTCAGGCGTTGCCAGCTTGTAGGCGTTTTCCAGAAGCGATTGTCCCTTGCTTTTTTCGGCCATGCATCACCTCACTGTTCGCGTGACAATGTTAGTGCTGCAATCTGCGGCTGTCGACAAGTGCGCCTTTCACGATCAGCGCTTGGCGAATGTGGATAAGCTGTCTGGACCTGCGCAACGGGTTCGGTCAGGGTAAAGGTTCTGACCTTGGTCCGACCGTTGTGGGTATAAGGATGGCAGGATGACGTTGCAGGCGGTTGCGCAGATATTGGGCGGCATCGGGGTGATTGCCTCGTTGATCTATGTGGCGATCCAGATCAGGAACAACGCGCGGGCGACGCGGGCGGCGACGTATCAGGCGGTGTCGAGTGCGTTTATCTCGATGTGGGATTCGCTGGCGGATAACCCAGAGAAAATGGCGCTGGTGCTGAAGTCATTCGACGATTTCGACAGCCTTGACCGGGTGGGTAAGGCGCGGATGCGAATGGCGAACATGGCCTATATGCGGCGTTACGAGAATGCATGGTTCCAGCGCAAGGTTGGCACATTGCGCGAGCAGGATTGGCAAGCGGTGTTGGGCGACCTGGAAGCGCTCATGTCGGTGCCGGGGACACGAGAGATATGGGCTTTGGTGAAAAACCGATCCGGCGCGGAATTTCGGGTATTTGTCGATGCGATGGCGGCGCGGTATGCGGCGAAGGCGGGGGAATGAGGTGATCCGAAAATTGCGGTTGACACGGGAATTGGTGGATCGGTTGCCGGCGCGGGTGGATGAGCGCGGGCCGGTGCGGTGGGAGGAGGATCAGGGGTATTACGACAAGACGGTGGCGCAGGTTCTGGCGGGTTTGCCCGAGGATGGGCAGCTTTGGGTGTTTGCCATTGGGTCGCTGATCTGGAAGCCGAGGTTTCCGTTTGTGGAACAGCGACCCGCTCTGGTGCGCGGCTGGCATCGGGATTTCTGCCTTGGGCCGGATACGCGGTTTCGCGGCAATCCGGCGGCACCGGGGTTGATGCTGTCGCTGGATCGTGGCGGCATGTGCCAAGGCGTGGCGATGCGGATGGAGCCGGGGGATATGGCGGCATCTCTGGAGGCTTTGCTGCGCGAGGAGCCGCCGACACCGCCAAGTTGGGTGACGGCGAAGACGGCAGAAGGGGTGGTGAAGGCGATTGCGTTTACCATTTATCGCAAGCATTTCGTCTATCAGGGCGGGCTTTCGGAGACCGAGGTTGCCGACAGGTTGGCGCGTGCCGTGGGGCATGTGGGGTCGATGGCGGATTACCTGCTGAATACAATCACCCATCTGGAAGAAAACGGCATCCACGACCGCAAATTGTGGCGTATGCAGGAAATGGTGGCCGAAAGGTTGGAGAAGTTTGGGGGATGACCTTGCAAGCGGTTGTGCAGATTCTTGGTAAGCCCGGCGTTGTCGCCACGATCACGTATGCGGCCTTCTGGCGTCGAAACAACGCGCGGACGATAAGATGACCACTCTTGGAAGCAACCAATCTTAATTGACATCAAACAAAATGTGTGTATAAATACACACCAATGAACAGCCGGTTGATCATTAAAGCGCTCGAAGCCGATGGTTGGTTTTTGGTCACGCAGAAAGGCAGTCACTGGCAATTCAAGCCCCCCAGCAAACCGGGTCGCGTAACAGTGCCGCACCCAAAGCTCGACACGCCACTGGGAACATTACGATCAATTGAAAAACAGGCTGAGTTGAAAATAAGGTAGGATGGATGTCCGAATATATCGCGCTGATTCACAAAGAGGCCACGACGGGATTCGGGGCCAGCTTTCCAGATTTTCCCGGTGCCATCACCGTGTCAGAAACACTCGAGGAATTGCGAGCCAGCGCCGAGGAAGCCTTGGCATTTCATATTGAAGGAATGTTGGCAGACGGCGACGAAATTCCACTGCCATCGGCATTCGACGTGATTGCGCATGAACCGGATTTTCAGGATGCGGTTGCGGTGTTGGTGATCAAGGCACCGGATGTTTCAGCACCGGCTGTTCGTATCAACGTCACTATTCCCGACCAGATGCTAAAACGGATTGACAAACATGCGGCTCTACACGGCCTTACGCGATCTGGATTTCTTGTCCAAGCCGCCAAGAAAGAAATTGAAATGCAGTCGCGTTTTAGACAATGACCCTGCAACAATTGGCGCAAATCCTTGGCGCAATCGGGGTGATTGCTTCGTTGATTTACGTCGCCATTCAAATTCGCAACTACGCCCGTGCGGTAAGGGCGGCGACGTATCAGCAATTGTCGGCCAGTCTGGCAACGATGTGGATGAATTTGAGCACTAACGAAGAGTGGCTGGGAAAAATGTTGCGCGGTGGTGCGGATTTTGAGGCACTGAACCGGATGGAAAAAGCGACGTTTCGCATGGGCCTGATGTCGTATTTGCGCACTTATGAAAACGCCTGGTTTCAGCGCAGCATTGGCACGCTGCGCGACAAGGACTGGCAGGCGATTTCGTCGGTTATGGAATCGATGTTCTCGATGCCGAGGATGCGGGCGGCCTGGCCTTTGATCAGGAACAGGTCGGGGTCGGATTTTGCCGAACATGTCGATAAGCTGGTTGCGCGATTGGTGGCGGCGGCGACGGCAAATTAAGCATTTGTAAACCATCCTGTGGTAGTCAAAGGGCCGCATATTTTTGCGGTTTCACCACAGGATCACTGGATTTGCTGGCGAATGCCATGACGAATGCATTCGAGAATCAGCGCAGCCGCCTGTTGTTGTGGTGGCCGGTGTTCATGGCGGTGGGCATTGGCATCTATTTTGCCCTGCGCTTTGAGCCTGACTTTGCCGCTATTGTGTCGGTTGGCTGTCTGGGTGGCGCCGGTGCGCTGCTGTTTTGGTTTCAATCTGCCTCGGCCCGGTTTCTGGCGACGGCCTTGGCATTGGTCTGCGCCGGTTTTGTGCTGGTATGTATGCGCAGCGCTGTGGTGTCGGCCCCGATTTTGGAGCGGCCGTATTACGGCGGCGTTGAAGGGCGGATCATTGGCTTGGACCGTTCAGCCAGTGACGCGCCAAGGGTGTTGCTGGATGAGGTCGTTCTGTTTGGTTTGGCCCCGGCCCTGACCCCGGAGCGGGTGCGCATTTCGTTGCAGGGCTGGATTGCGCCGGAGATTTTGCAGGCGGGCAACCGGATCGTGGTGACGGCGCGGGTTTCGGCACCTTCCGCGCCGGTGGAGCCGGGCGGGTTTGATTTTCGCCAGATGGCATGGTTTGAGCGGCTGGGTGGGGTTGGCTATTCGCGCGACCCGGCGTTGCTGGCGGCCCCGCGGGAAACTTTGGGTTTTTGGCTGTGGCTGTTTGAATTGCGCCAGACCATGACCAAGGCGATTCTGGCGGAAATTCCCGGGCGCAACGGCGCCTTTGCCACCGCCATTACCACCGGCGATTTGTCGGAACTGGACAAGGAAACGCTCGCCTCGCTGCGGGCATCTTCGCTGGCGCATATGTATTCGATTTCGGGTCTGCACATGAGCCTGCTGACCGCATTCGTGTTTGGGGTGATCCGCTATGGCTTGGCGCTGGTGCCGCCGGTGGCTTTGCGTATTCAGGCCAAGAAGATCGCGGCGGTTTTGGCCCTGGGCGCGGCGTTGTTTTACCTTTTCCTGTCGGGCTTGAACGTGGCGACGCAACGCTCTTTCATCATGATCGCGGTGGTTTTGGTAGCCGTCATGCTGGACCGCGCGGCTTTGTCGATGCGCTCGATTGCCATTTCCGCGATTATCGTTTTGGCGCTGTTTCCCGAAAGCCTGACCGAGGCCGGGTTTCAGATGTCTTATGCGGCGACGATTGCCTTGATTGCCGGGTTTGAGGGCTTGAATCGTCTGGACTGGTGGCGCGCCTTGAACCAAGGGCGCTGGCGTTGGCTGGCACCGGTGTGGGTGCTGGTGATCACCTCGATTCTAGCCGGGGCCGCAACCGCCCCCATCGGGGCGTTTCACTTTAACCGGATCACCCAGTTTGGCTTGATTGCCAATGTGTTGGCGGTGCCGCTGATGGGGATATGGGTGATGCCTGCGGCCTGCGTCGCTGCCTTGGCGGCGATTTTTGGCATGCAGGCGATGCCCTTGACCGTGATGGGCTGGGGAATTGGCTGGATCCTGGCAATTTCCGATTGGGTCGCCGCTTTGGGGGGCTCGGTGCGCATGGTGCCAGCCGGACCAAACGCGACATTGGTGTTGTTGGCGCTGGGGATGTGTTTTGCGCTGCTGTGGCGCGGGCGGCTGCGGGCAATCGGACTTGTGCCGGTTGCGTTGGGTATTGTTTTTTGGGCCGGACACATTCGCCCCGACTTGTTGATCAGCGAAGATGGGCGATTGGCGGGCGTACAATCGGATATGGGACGGGCGATGAGTGCGGAAAAGGGCAATGGCTTTGCGGCGGAAAACTGGCTGGCCAACGATGGCGACGCCGCCGACCAGCCCGGTGCGTTTCGACGCGTTGGCTTTAACTTTGCCGACGAGGCACTAAGTCTGGCTTTGCCGGGCATGACCTTGTGGTTCAATCGCACCGCCGAGGTAGCGCCACCGCAAACTTGTGCGCAAAATCAAGTGGTGATTGCGCCGAAGGTTGCGCAAGTTCCGGAAGGCGGCTGCCTGTTCCTAGGACAGAGGCATCTGATTACCAACGGTGCCACGGCGATTTGGCGGTTGAGCGATGGCAGCTTGCACTGGGAAGGGGCCAAGACGGCAAGCGGCGTTCGGCCTTGGACGCCATAGGGTGGTGGGGTGTGGCGAGGCCTCATCCGGCGCATTCGCGCCACCTTCTCCACGAAAGGAGAAGGGAAAGTGCGATTCAATAGGTGCGGATGAGGCCGACCAGTTTGCCTTGGATGCGGACCTGATCTTCGCGGTAGACGCGGGTTTCGTAATTGGAATTGGCGGCTTCCAGAGCAATGGCGGAACCGCGACGGCGCAGGCGTTTCAGCGTTGCCTCCTCGTCTTCGATCAGGGCGACGACGATATCGCCATTATCGGCGCTGGGTTGTTCGCGGATGACCACAATGTCACCGGAATTTATGCCCGCCTCGATCATTGAATCGCCCTTCACCTCGAGTGCGTAGTGGCGGCCGGAGGAGGCCAGCATGGAGGAGGGCACGGAAATGTTGTGGGAAACCTCGCTGATGGCGGCAATCGGCGTGCCGGCGGCGATGCGGCCCATAACTGGCAATTCCATCACCGCACTGTCGATGGGAAGGGCGCGCGCCGGGCGTTCGGCCCTGCCGCCCTTGATCAGTTTTGGCGAAAATCCGGCGGTTTCCATCGCTTCGGGCAGTTTGATGATCTCGATGGCGCGGGCCCGATGCGCGAGGCGGCGGATGAAGCCGCGCTCCTCCAATGCGGTGATCAGGCGGTGGATTCCCGATTTGGAGCGCAGATCCAGCGCCTCTTTCATTTCGTCAAACGAGGGGGGGACGCCGTCTTTTTGCAAGTTCTTGTGAATGAAGCTCAGCAGGTCGAGTTGTTTGCGGGTAAGCATGCGTTGCAGCCTTTGCTCGAATGTAGGCGTTTTGTTCGACTACGTTCTACAGACGTTCTTGGTTTGTGTCAATTCTCTAAGACTTTATCGAAATTTGACTAAAGAAGGATGAATTCCATTTCCGCGCCAATTTCCAACTCTGGCTGGCTTGGTGGCGCGACGATAAAGGCATTTGAGCGCGACATGATGGAGAGCAGCGATGAATCCTGCCGGTCTGCCGGCGTCAGATGCCATCCCGATGCCGTGAAAGTGGCGGTGCCGCGCATGTAATGTTCGCGCGGTCCGTTGGCGCCTAGCGCAACGCAGAGTTTGCCGCGCAATCTGGGCAGCGGCGCTGCGGGCAGGCCAAGCATTGCACCGAGCGCCGGTCGCAGGAAGATATGGGCGCAAGTCATTGCCGATACGGGATTTCCCGGCAAACCGAGGAACGGTGTTTGCGCCAGTTTGCCGGCAATCAAGGGCTTGCCCGGGCGCATGGCAACTTTCCAGAACTCCAGGTGCAACCCTTTGCCGAGCGCGGTTTCCCGCACCAGATCGTGGTCGCCAACCGACGCGCCGCCAATGGTAACCATCAGGTCGCAGCCTTGGGCGAGGTCGATCGCCGCGCCAAGGCTTTGCGTGCTGTCGCTTGCAATTGGCAGCAGGTTGGCTATTGCGCCGTGCTGTTCGAGAAGGGCGGCAATGGCCAGGCCGTTGCTGGAATAGATTTGAGCCGCGTTTGGCGTCTCGCCCGGCATGACCAATTCGTCACCGGTGCAGATCAGCGCGACGACCGGCTTTTTATGGACCTTGACGGAGCCAAGACCCATTGCTGCGAGCAATCCGATGTCAGCGGAGTCAAGGCGTTTGGGCGCGGCGAAGATATGGCCATTCTTGAAATCTGAGCCTTCCGCGCGGATGTGGGGCGATGGGTCAAAGTTGGCTTGCAGTGTTATCGTGTCTGCGTGTTCCCGAACGTCCTCTTGGATAAGAATGTGATCGGCGCCCTCTGGAACCGGCGCACCAGTGAAAATCCGGACGGCTTGGTCGGCGGCAATTGTGCCGGAAAAGCCCAAGCCAGCTTTGGATTGGCCGATAATTGTGAACGTCGCATTGGTGTCGATGTCGGCCGACCTGACGGCATAGCCATCCATCGCAGAAGAACGGAACGGCGGCTGATCGCGTGTTGCCTGCGCGTTTTGTGCCAATACGCGGCCAGCGGCGTGGCGAAGCGGAATAACTTCGGTTTCTGTAGCACTCAGCAAGCCAAGGATTTTGCTTAGGGCTTGCTGGGTCGAAAGCATTACTCGGCCTCGTAAGTTCCTGATTTTCCGCCATCTTTATGGGTCAGGCGGATATCGGAAATTGTCATGGCTTTGTCCACAGCCTTGAGCATGTCATAAATTGTCAGCGCGGCGATGCTGACGGCAGTCAGCGCCTCCATCTCGACGCCGGTTTGGCCCATTGTGGCAACGCTGGCGGCGATGTCGATGCCTTTGGCGGTTGGCGTCAGGTCGATGGCGATTTTTGACAGGCGCAAGGGGTGGCAGAGCGGGATCAGGTCGTGGGTCTTCTTGGCCGCCATGATGCCCGCAAGCCGAGCGACGCCCAATACGTCGCCCTTTTTGGCGGTGCCTTGGGTGACATGTTTCAGGGTTTCAGGCTGCATCGACACGTGTCCTTTGGCGGAAGCGGTTCGGAACGTCACCCCCTTTTCGCTGACATCAACCATATGGGCGGAACCTTGGTCGTCAAAATGGCTTAGCTGCGGCATCAATAAACCTTGGCCGGTTGGGGGTTGGCGAGCAGGTGGCGGGTGGCGGTTTCAACATCCGTTTGGCGCATCAGGCCTTCGCCGATCAGAAACGAGCGAGCGCCACAGCCGGCCATCGACGCCAAGTCAGCTTGCGTGAACAGGCCCGATTCCGCAATCATGATTCGGTCACCGGGCACATGCGGCGCAAGTTCGCGGGTGACATCAAGGGATATCTCGAACGTCTTGAGATTGCGGTTGTTTATGCCGATGAGGGGAGAGCGCAATTGTAAAGCGCGGTCGAGTTCGGATCGGTCGTGAACCTCAAGCAAAGCATCCATTCCCTGGTCAGCCGCAGTTTGCTCCAGTTCGCCGGCCTGGGCATCGCTGACGCTGGCCAGGATGATGAGGATGCAATCGGCATGCAGGGCGCGGGCTTCGACAACTTGATAGGGGTCGTAGAGGAAATCTTTGCGCAGGCAGGGCAGTTTGGTCGCGGTCCGTGCCAGCGTTAGAAACGCGTCGGCCCCTTGGAAAGACGGGCCATCGGTGAGGATGGAGAGGCAGGCTGCGCCGCCTTTCTCGTAGGCTTTCGCCAAGGCAACCGGGTCAAAATCGGCGCGGATCAGACCGCGTGAGGGGCTGGCCTTCTTGATTTCGGCGATCAGCGCATAGCCGGTTTTGCTGGCGCCTTGCAGCGCAGCGGCAAAGTTGCGCACAGCCGGGGCGTTGCGGGCGGCATCTTCGATTTGGGCCAAAGGACGGGTGGCTTTGCAGAGGGCGACATGATCCAGCTTGTAAGCTTTGATGCGGGAAAGGATGTCGCTCATCCCAGCACCTGCGTAGCTTTGGCAAGCGCCGCGACCTTGGCCTTGGCGGCTCCGGAATCGATGCTTTCACGGGCGATTTCAACGCCTTCATACAAGTTGGCGGCGGTGTCGGCGATCACCAGCGCGGCGGCGGCATTGAAGAGAACGGCGTCACGGTATGCCGATTTTTCACCGTCGAGCAGGGCGCGGAAGGCGACGGCGTTTTCTTCGGGGGTGTCGCCCAGAATGGCCGAGATGGGATGGGTTGGCAGGCCGGCGTCATCGGGGTGGATTTCGTATTCGGTAATTTTACCATCGACCAATGCGGCAACATCGGTGTGGCCACAGATCGAGATTTCGTCGGTGCCGTCCTCGCCATGCACCAGCCAGGCGCGTTCGGAGCCGAGCGCCAGCAGGGTTTCGGCCATCGGGCGGATCATGGCGCGGGAGAAGGCGCCGGTCAGCTGGCGTTTGACGCCAGCGGGGTTGGTCAGCGGGCCGAGGATGTTGAACAGCGTGCGGGTGCCGAGTTCCTGGCGCACCGGCATGACATTTTTCATCGCCGGGTGGTGCATTGGTGCCATCATGAAAGCGATGCCGACGGTTTTAAGCGCCTTTTCAACGACGTCCGGGCCTACCATCACGTTGATGCCCAGCTGGGTCAGGGCATCGGCAGCCCCGGATTTCGACGACAGGTTGCGGTTGCCGTGTTTGGCGACGATGACCCCGGCCCCGGCCACGACAAACGCCGTCGCCGTGGAAATATTGAGCGTTCCCTTGCCGTCGCCGCCGGTGCCGACAATGTCCATCGCCCCTTCGGGCGCGGTCACTTTCAGGCATTTCGCCCGCATCACGGCGGCGGCGGCGGCGATTTCATCGACGGTTTCACCTCGGGCGCGCATCGCCATCAGCAGTCCGCCGATTTGCGCGGGGGTCGCTTCACCCGCCATTATGACGTTGAACGCTGCTTCGGCCTGTTCACGCGTCAGCGGGCCGTCGGCGGCGCGGGCGATGAGGGGTTTGAGCCGGTCGCTCATGCCGCGACCAAGGTCATGTCGAGGAAGTTTTTCAGCAGCTGATGCCCATACTGCGAGGCGATGGATTCGGGGTGGAACTGCACACCGTGGATCGGCAGGGTCTTGTGCTGCACCGCCATGATGGTGCCGTCGGCGATTTCGGCGGTGATTTCGAGGGCATCGGGGAGCGATTCGCGCTCGATCACCAGTGAATGATAGCGGGTCGCCTCGAAAGGTGTTGGGATATCACGGAAAATGCCTTTGCCCTTGTGCTGCACCAGGCCCATTTTGCCGTGCACTATCTCGCGCGCCCGTACTACTTTGCCGCCAAAAACCTGGCCAATGGTCTGGTGGCCCAGGCAAACGCCGATCAAGGGCGTGCGGGTTTCGGCGGCGGCTTGGGTCAAGGCCAGGCAGATGCCCGCCCGATCTGGGTCACACGGGCCCGGCGAGAGCATGATCGCGGTCGGGTGCAGTGCCATTGCCGCTTGAACATCGATTTCATCGTTGCGGCGCACGATGGTTTCGGCACCCAATTCGCCCAGATAATGCACCAGATTATACGTAAAAGAGTCGTAATTATCGATCAGAAGCAGCATGGGATTTCCTAGGCGCGTCGGGTTCAGGCGGGCATATTGGGCTGGTTTTCAAGTGCCAGAACGGTATACATGCTCTGCATAGAACCGCATGGTCAATAGGCGGCACCACGGAAATTATCGAGAGAGGCCGGGCAAATGAGTGATGGGCAAGCGAAACGCGGCGGATTTTTTCGCGGGTTTGTTGTCGGGACGGCGCTGTCCATTGTGATGGCGGGATTTCTGACCGTGGTTTTCCCGGTTGATGGGACGACGAGTCTGGCACCGGCGACGCCGCCCGATGTGGTTGTGGATGTGCCGACGGCGCGCTCCAATGTCGGCGATGAATCCAGTGGCGTCGCGACTCCCGACCCGAGCACCGCCGAGGCAGTGCCGGTTGTGCCCGACGTGGCGCCGATTGAACCTGAAACGGTCGCCGAGCCAAGCGAGCTGACGACAGTGACGCCTGAAGCTGTCGATACATTGCCGGCAGAAACACCTGCGGTTGCTGCAACGGTGACGGCCGAGGCAACGCAACAGCCGGATTTGCAGGGCTTTTCCGCCGATGTGACAACACCAAGCACCGACATTGCCAACGCCCAGACGCCCCGCAGCGCAGCATCGGTTCTGCAAACCGCCGAAATGAATGCGATGCTGGATAGCCCCGATGTTTCAACCGAGCCGATGATTCCCCTGGAGCCGATCGGTGGCGAGATGGGCAGCGAGCAGGATTTGACGGATTTGTCCTCGAGCGGTGTCAATGTCGAACCGATGATTCCGCTGGAAGATTCGCTGGAGCCGATGGTTGACATAACGCCCGATATCGACTTTTCGGCATCAATAGAATTGCCCTCGATGGAGCCCGACCTGGCGGAAGAGGCCATTGTTCCAGCGGAAGATGCCCCAGCCGACGTTGACGTGCCTGCCGAAGGCGAAGCGGGCGTGGCGGAGGCGGAAACGCCGAGCAAAGGCGCTGTCGACGGTGACGCAGCGGAACCGGCG
>JANMOK010000092.1:0-5838 GCA_031369165.1 Paracoccaceae bacterium | reverse complement strand
GCGCCTCTGATGGCAACTGAGGATTTTGGCGCGGCGATGGGGGCGATGGCGGCGCTGCGCGGGCCGATTGATGGGTTTTGTGAAGGGGTGATGGTGAACGCCGAGAACTCGATGGTGCGGCGGAACCGGTTGTGTTTGCTGCATCGGATACGCAAGGTCATGGGGCAGGTGGCGGATTTTGGGGTGGTGGAGGGGTAGGGGGATCGCCCGGACGCGCCCCCTCATCCGGCGCTTCGCGCCACCTTCTCCACAAGTGGAGAAGGAAAACCGCCCTCACCCCTTCCCCTCTCCACTTGTGGAGAGGGTGTCCCGTTAGGGACGGGTGAGGTCTTGCCCAGCCGAACCTCCTCATGCGGCGCGTTCGCGCCACCTTCTCCACGGGGTGGAGAAGGGAAGTTGCGCTCGATTTCCCCTCTCCATTCATGGAGAGGGTGCCCCGCTAGGGGCGGGTGAGGGGCTGCTTATCGCAGTTGCAACACAAACCAGCTTCGTTATGCTGCATTGCAACGCAACTGCAGGGGATGGTTTTGGATCAGGGCCCAAGATTGGCACGGCTTTGGGATGGCGCGGCTATCCACGCTGATCGCTATGGTGAGCGGGCGGCGCGGCTGGCGGCTTTGCATGCTTTGGGTTTGGACGTGCCCGATGGTCGGTTGTTGCCGGTTGATGTGGTGGCGCGGCTGGTGGCGGCGGATGTGCAATATAACGTCGCTGATTTGGTGGTGCCGGGCCAGTTGGTGGCCCTGCGATCCAGCCCGCAAGCGGCGGCTTGGGGGGGGCCAAGCGCGATTTTGAATATTGGAATGGGCGATGCGGTTGCCGCCGCGCCAGAAGATTATTGTCGGTTCATCCAGCATTATGCGGTGCGGGTTGACCGGGTTGATGCCGAGGCGTTTGAGGGGTTGGCTTCGGTTGTGGCGTGCAAAGCCGCCTATCTGGAGGAAACCGGGGCGCAGTTTCCGCAAGATGCCGGGGTGCAGTTGCAGGCGGCCATCAAGGCGATGCTGCGCGATTGGCGCTCGCGCTCGGCGCGGATATTGCGCGAGGCAAAGGGTGCGCCGGTTGAGGCCGGGCTGGCGCTGATCGTGCAGGACATGGTGGCAGGACCGGTGACGACGGCGCGGTTTGTCGATGCCGTCAGTGGCGAGGCACGGCTGGTTTGCGATGCGGGCAGCGATATTCGCGGGCAACTGCCGGGGATAGGTGCTGCGATTACCAAAGGCTTGGGCGATGTCTATGACATTGAATTTGCGGTGGAAAAAGGAGTTGTGCGCATTTTGGATGCCGAAAGGGCCAAGCGCAATGCGCGGGCGTCGGTAACGATTGCAGTTGATCTGGCCAAATCGGGGGCGATTTCGCGCGACGAGGCTTTGTTGCGGGTCGATCCGCGCAATTTGATTGAGCATTTGCATCCGCAGATTTCGCCCGAAGCCGTGCGCGATGTGTTTTGTTCGGGCATGGCAGCATCACCCGGGGCTGCGACTGGCGCGATCGTGTTCAGTGCCGAGGCGGCACAGGCGATGGCGTTGCAGGGTTTGGAATGCATTCTGGTGCGCGGCGAAACCAGCCCAGAAGATATTCGCGGCATGCAAGCGGCGCGGGCAGTTTTGACGGTGCGCGGCGGGATGACCAGCCATGCGGCAGTGATCGCGCGTGGCTTGGGCCTGCCGTGTGTAGTTGGGGCCAGCGATTTGAAGCTGAACGCCAAGCGCAAAACGGTGACGGCGTTGGAAGGGCGGATGTTTCGCGAGGGGGATGTCATCACCATCGATGGCACAAAGGGCCAAGGCTTGGTTGGTGCGGTGGAGATGGTGCCCGCTGCTTTGGGTGGGTCATTTGCCACGTTGATGGAATGGGCCGATGCGCGGCGCGAATTGGGAGTCAGGGCCAATGCCGACACGCCGCAGGATGCGCGGGTGGCGCGCGGTTTTCGGGCGGAAGGCATTGGCCTGTGCCGCACGGAACACATGTTTTTCGAGGAAAACCGCATCAACGTGATGCGCGAGATGATACTGGCGGATTCAACGGCAGATCGGCGGGCGGC
The DNA here is from genome assembly GCA_031369165.1 of Paracoccaceae bacterium. Taxonomy (GTDB): domain Bacteria; phylum Pseudomonadota; class Alphaproteobacteria; order Rhodobacterales; family Rhodobacteraceae; genus JANMOK01. Next base: position 3,794 of record JANMOK010000092.1, on the reverse strand, counting down.
GCTGGAGCGGTTGTTGCCGATTCAGCGGGCCGATTTCGAGGAATTGTTTGACATCATGCACGGGCTGCCGGTGACGATACGGCTGCTGGACCCGCCGTTGCACGAGTTTTTACCCTCTGACGCTTTGGACTTACAAGAATTGGCGAAGGCGATGGATTTGCCGGTGGCATTGTTGACGGCACGCGCAAGTGAATTGGCGGAAGTGAACCCGATGTTGGGGATGCGCGGGGTTCGCTTGGGCGTGGTCATGCCCGAAATCTATGAAATGCAGGCACGGGCGATATTTGAGGCGACGGTGGCGGTGAACAAGCGGGCGACGGCTCCGGTCGAGCCGGAGGTGATGATTCCACTGGTTTCGGCCAATCGTGAGGTCGAATTGGTGAAAGCGCGGATTGATGCGGTGGCGGCTTTGGTGCGCTCGGAAACCGGCAGCAATTTCAGCTATCGGCTGGGCGTGATGGTGGAAACGCCGCGGGCTGCGTTGCGTTCGGGCGATTTGGCGAGGTCGGCGGCATTCCTAAGCTTTGGCACCAATGATTTGACGCAGATGACCTATGGCCTGAGCCGCGACGACGCCGGGCGGTTCATGCGCGATTATGTGAATCAAGGTGTATTCCCAGAAGACCCGTTTCACACGCTGGATTTGGAAGGTGTCGGCGAATTGCTGTTGATGGCGGCGCAGCGCGGGCGAGAGGCCAACCCGGACTTGGTATTGGGCCTGTGCGGCGAACATGGCGGCGACCCGGCTTCGGTACGGTTCTGCAAAGTCGCAGGGTTCGACTATGTTTCGTGCTCGCCTTTCCGGGTGCCGATTGCCCGGTTGGCAGCGGCGCAGGCAACGATTCTTTCGGCCAGCGGGGCAAATGCTGGCTGAAGCCAGCATGGCTGTGGACAAATCTGTGGATAGTTTGGGGAGTCAAATTGACGCAGTTGTTGCGAAGCGCCGCGGGATTTTCATAGGCTAGAATCCGCCTACTCAAGTATAGATCAATATAAAGCAACAAGTATTCGCACTGTTTGAATAAGTTGTTTCAAGTGAATCCAACAATTAACCTTTTGACGATCAAGACATTCTTAACGGCATTATCCCCCTGCGTCACCTCGTCTCAATTTCGCCTTGACGGGTGGACACTTGCTTGGGAACGTCTACCTGTAGCCCCCGATACGAATGAGAGTGACGAAACGCGTCGGTCTTGGCGCCATGAGCTGTGTTTGGCGTTGCAGGCCGGTGCAGTGGTAAGGGTGGGGGAAATGTTCCACACGAAAAGTCGCGGGCCAAAGGCCCGTGTGGCGATATTGGTATTTGGCACGGCGTGGATCGCCTGCTGTGGCTTGGCGCGTGCCGGGATGATTTCCGATGATGGCGCTGCTGTTGTGAGCACCCTTGAACCTCAGGCTGTCTATGCGCAACTGGCTGTTTCGAGCGCAGTGCTGGACAAAGACACGCTGGATCGTCTGCCAGAACTGACGGCAAACGCCGAAGCGAAATGTCTGGCCGAGGCGCTATATTTTGAGGCCCGCGGCGAAACCATAAAGGGGCAAATGGCGGTTGCCGAAGTGATTTTGAACCGGGTCGATTCGCGCAAGTTTCCCAACAGCGTCTGCGGCGTCGTGCATCAGGGCGGTGAGGCGCGCTATGCCTGCCAGTTCAGCTATCACTGCGACGGGCGCAAGGAAGCGTATCACGAAGTTGAAGCATACGAGCGGGCGGGCAAGCTGGCGCTTATCATGCTGGAAGGCCGTCCGCGCAGTTTGACCGACGGTGCCACGTTTTACCACAATCTGGGCGTCAATCCGCGCTGGTCTCGCAAAATGGCCGAGACGGCGGAAATCGGCACCCATGTGTTTTATCGAGCGCCGACGGTGTTGACGCAGAACTGATCAATTCAGTCGATTTTTTCTACGGTCCGAGCCGTTATGGCGCGTTTGGTGCGCCGTGGCGCGATTGGCCCAGTTGATTCACTGCAATTTGAGCGCTTCGCGCAGCGCTGCATTCGCCCGCGTCTGCCAACCTTTGCCCTCAGCCTTGAGTTTGGCCAAAACGTCGGGGTCGAGGTAGAGGGTGACGCGGTGTTTGCGTTCAGCTTCAGGCAAAGGCGGGCGGCCCAGTTTGCCGTGCTTTTGCAGGATTTCGACCAGTTCGGGGAAGGCCCAGACGGGTTTAGCGCGAGCCGAGGTTTCGGCGGTCCATTCCGGGTTTTCGTCGTCGGGTTCCGACGCCGGGTCGATCTCGGATTTTCTTAGCGATTTTCCCACAGCATCCGCTCCCTTTTGTTGGCCATACGCAGACTGATCAGACGCAAATCCTCGCCGCGCCGGGTGAACACGACCACGTAAAGCCGTCCTCGGATCAGTCCCCGCGCTTGAAGCCGTTCTTCACCATAGTCCCTTCGGGAGTCTATGCTGACTTCCGCAAGGTCGAGGTCCAACGCGTTGACCATAGCGAAATCGAGACCTCGGAGGAGGAGCGTCGCTTGGCGTTTGCCTTCGTCCCATTCCCACATTTATATACATACGTTTAATAAACGAGTCAAGCCCGTGGGAACGGTATGGGGGAGGGGTGGTTAGGGAAGGGTTAAGGTTTCTGGCGAAATCGCCAGTGCTTTTTTGCACCCCGCCGCGCCCTCTCCGGCGGCGGCCGACCTTGGAAGGGCGTCTGCGCCCTTCCTGGGGGAAGGTCGGGCGCGGCCCTGCGCATTCGCACAGGGCGGCGGGTGGGGTGGGGGTTCGGATTAGAGGCGACGCTGAAGGCGTTTCAACGCGACGTTACTGGCAGATGCGAGCGTTCACGGTACGCATGAATGCGCACCGACGGACTGTGTATTATCTGCAAATACCCGTGACAATAGATGTTGTGTCGGTTGCCATAAAAGGCTTGTCTTCACCCTCAATATAGACGTGCACATCCATAATTGTCCAATTCACGAAGTCATTTTCTCCTTCGACCCTTGCGCTTCCTACATTCGAAGTAGAGACTATTTTCAATGATGATTGCGACGAACCGTAGTCCACGACCTGACGATTTGGGTAATTCTCGTTGCCAAATTCTGGGTGAAAAATTTTACCATTTGTTCGGTCAATGATAATTTCAAAATCCTCTGACCAAGGAAAGGGAGCAGCCCCAAATACACCTTCATCCGTCAGGCTCAAAAATTCTTTAATTTCGCATCGGAGCGATTGGGCCGAAACCGATATTGGAATTATTGCTGCCAAAGCCAGCACTCGAAAATCAAACATCCAGCTCCTCCACAAACCTAGCATTCTCCTGAATATACTCGAACCGCAGTTCCGGTTTCTTCCCCATCAACCGCTCCACCAAATCGCCGGTTTCGCCCGGTGTATCCTCGTCGATGTCGACCCGGATCAGGGTGCGCGATTTTGGGTCCATCGTGGTTTCCTTCAGTTGCGACGGGTTCATTTCGCCCAAGCCTTTGAAGCGGGAAACTTCAATCTTACCACGACCGCCCAAGCCCGACTCAAGCAAGGCGTCTTTCTCCAACTCGTTCGCCGCATAAACTGCCTTGTCGCCCTGTTTCAGCCGGAACAACGGCGGGGCGGCGAGGAACAGGTGGCCGTTGTCGATGAGGGGGCGCATCTGGGTGAAGAAGAAGGTCATCAGCAAAGCGGCGATATGGGCGCCGTCGACGTCGGCGTCGGTCATGATGATGATGCGGTCATAGCGCAGGTCGTTGACGTTGAATTTGGAACCGATATGCACGCCCATCGCTTGGCACAGGTCGGCGAGTTCGACATTTTCCATCATCTTGGAGCCAGCGGCGCCGAGCACGTTGAGG